>CAYXNU010000171.1:0-3763 GCA_964466485.1 uncultured Ruminococcus sp. | reverse complement strand
TGTAAAAAGGGTCTGCATTGATTTCAAAAGGAATCCTTTGTTGCCTAACTACGGTCTTAGCAAATATGCAAATAGCTGTAGTCATAGTCATTCCCACATCGTTGCAGAACTTTTCAAACTGTTTTTTTAAATCCTCATCCATACGGATATTTACATTAGTTTGTGCCATATGCTTACACTCCTTTCATAATTATATTATACTATTATTTATTTACAATGTCAATATATTTATTAAATTTCAAAAATCTATTGACAATTATTTACCACTATGGTATTATATAACTATTAAAATTGTAAAGTATTGCAATAGCGTTGTTTCAACGTTTAAGGGGGATTTTTTGAAATGAATAGTTTTAACAACACAACGGACTATACCAGTGCCGACACCGTAAAGAAGAAGTCCAAAGGGGCTGTAATAGGCATAGGTGCATTGGTAGTAGTGGGAGCATCTGTGCTATCGTATGTTTTTGTACCACAGGTTAAGAACGCTGTTAGGATGGCTACTCTTAGCCCTAGTGAATACGTCCAGACTGTGGCAAAGGACAACTGTAGCAAAATGGCTAGTACTATAGCTAAACAGTATGTTAATCGCTTAGAGAATACTTCTAAAGCCTATGACTACAGCGTAAATGCACAGATATCCGAAAACTTTTTGGATACCATACTAGGAGAGTATGCTAGTTATATAGACTTACCCGATACTTTAGTTAGGGACTACACCATTCAAGGTAATGTAGACTTTCAAGAGTCTGCTTCCGAAATTACAGCTACACTATTAGCTAATCAAGATAGCCTTATTAGTTTGGACTTTATAGGGGATGTTTCTAACCAAAAAGCATACTTCCAAATACCTGAACTTTCCGATAGCTACATATCAGTGTCACTGGATGACGATACTCAAGACTACAGTGCCTACTTAGAAACTTTAGAACAGATGTCTAGCAAGTTTGCCGAAAACGATATCTCAGCACAAGATGTAGAGGATACTATTAACAAGTACAGTAACATCATCATAGATAACTTAACTGGTGACAGCACCCTTGAAAAGAACGTTGAGGGTTCAGTACTAAACATAGAGTGCAAGTATAACGTAGTATCTACACAACTTTCAGAGAGTACCTATGTGGATATGTGCAACCAAATAGCTACTGAATTAGAAACTGACGAAACTGTTAAAAAAATGTTCTTAAGTAACGCTAACACTTCCGAGGATGATTACAACAACTTTATATCTAATATACAAGATTCTCTATCCGAATTGAGTGTTCACGATGAAGATGACTACATACTATTGCAAACATACATAGACTCCAAAGGTGTAATATGTGGCTTTAAACTTGCAGACGATACTGGCGATAGTAGGTTAGGTATTGTGGGTGCTAAAGACAATCTAGACTATGCAGTGCAGTTTGTAATAGATATTGAATCAAGCAAATCAAACGGTACTATAGACCTAACCGCTACACAGACTAGCAAGGGTGTATATGACGGTAACCTATCCGTGAACGATTCAAACGAAAACGTTTTGAGCGTTGACTTTACTAACGTATCCTTTAGCGATGATAACTATAGCGGTAGTTTTGTCACAGATATATCTAGTATGAATGACTACTTTTCAGTCTTAGCCTTTGATATCTCTGGGGATAAAACTTCCCAAAACGCAACTATAAAACTAGACGACTTACTAACTATCAACGGTACGGTAAACTTTACCGACAACAAAGATATTGTCATTCCTACAAATACCTTTGACTACAACACTCAATACGAGGAGTATGTAAGTGCTATTAGCGATACCGAAAGTCAACTAGAAGATGATATCTTAAAGAAGATAGGTCTATACGACTGGTATGAAGATAAAAACTCTATGTATAGCAGTTCCAGTAACTATGACTATGATGACTACTATGATTACGACGATTACAGCGACTACGACGATGATGAGTTATCCCTAGAAGATATTCAAGGCGATGTAGAGGGTGAAGAAGATTACTACAACTTTGATGATGTTGAAGACGATGGAGAAGAAGTCTACTTTGACTTTAAAGACTTAGATATGTCTTACAACTCCGAAAAGATTGCTCTACTAAGCCAACCTACTAAAGCTATCTTATCACTAGATAGTGGCGACGCAACAGAGTCTTTCTATGGCAATAACGCTACATACTACACCGACGGCGAAACTATTTACATAGTAGCTAGTGACGATGGCATAGAGTCCATACAAGCACTAGGTGGCGATGGTATCTCGGAAACTATACCAAACTTTAATGTTAATGGTGTGGGTATAGGTTCTACTTACAAGGATGTAAACAACGTCTTTGGAAGTTCTGCTAGTGAGAACGTTTCTAACATTACTGTATATGATATATCCAGCCAATACCTTATAGAGTTCTACCTAAACAATGGCGTGGTATATGGTATATACATTTGGTAAAAAATATAATTGATTTAATATATTTATGTACGGAACGTCACACACGGCGTTCCGATTCTTTTTCATACAAGAACGATTATTTTTACTGTTGTAAGTTGTTACTTTTACACATATTCGTTGACAAATCTATCAACTTGTTATATAATAAAACTAATCAAATATGTGTAAGCTAAAACGAAAGGCAATGAGAAGATGAAGTATGAAAAATCTTGTGGTGCAATAGTCTATCGTAAGTACCATGGTAATATTCAAATACTTTTGATAAAACACATCAACAGTGGGCATTGGTCTTTTCCAAAAGGTCATGTTGAAAATAACGAAACTGAACCCGAAACAGCTATCCGTGAAATTATGGAAGAAACCAATATAGAGGTATTAATAGACACTACTTTCCGTCAAACAGTATCATATTCACCTAGAAAAGACACCTGTAAAATAGTCGTGTATTTTCTTGCTAGGGCTAAAAACTTTTCTTGCATTCCCAAATTTGATGAAATATCAGAAGTTCGATGGGTGGATATTGATTATGCCAAACGCATACTTACATACGATAATGACAAGTGCATTGTTAGCAAAGCAAAGTCTGCTATTAAAGGCAGAATGTATTAACTTGAAAAAGTTCTCGGAACGGCTATGTGCCGTTCCTCTCAAAAAAAGTAGAGGTGTTTTTTTTATGTCAAAAAAAGTTGTTGTTTTTATCTTAGCACTATCCATGTGTTTTTCTTTTACTGCTTGTAATAATAACACTACCAACAATAGTAATAGTGATACAGAAGATACACAACAATCATTTAACGATTTAGTTATCCCAGAAAAAGAAAAAGAGGTTACAACTTCCATGAATGATGATACTACCCAAACTGAAGAAGTTACTACTGAAGAAGTTCCACAGCATGAAAGCCCTATAGAAACCGTTAGCTATTCCATGTGTGGGCAAATTTCCGATATTGACGAAATTATGAACTATGATACCAACAAGAACAAAAAGTTCTCCCTAGAGGATTTAGTACCTACTGGTGCTAAGATAGAATCTTTTAAGTTTGTGTTCTACTCTCAAGATGATACCAACATAGGCACATATAAGGGCGGTTGTGGTATCTCTGTAAGTGACGATTGCCCCTCTGCTACTGATGACGGTTGGTATCAATCCGATGACTTTACTGCTACCGCTGATGGTACTTATCTAGAGGTTGACTGGAACGTCCCTAGCGATATTCAAGACTACATTAATACTAGCGGTGACGTTCAAATAGGCTACTGGTGGAGCGATACTACCGACTTGAAACTCAGTGAGGTAATATGTTCCTATACTAATACCGCTGAAAT
>CAYXNU010000170.1:0-3769 GCA_964466485.1 uncultured Ruminococcus sp. | reverse complement strand
TAGAAAGGAGCTTTCTTAGCACCCATTCTTCTTAGTCTAATCTTTACTGCCATTTCAATTCACCTCCGTAATAAAACTGCGATATAACAACTTTCGTTCGCAGTATTAAAACCCTACTAAAAAGGGATAAACTATCTATATTAATGCACAAAAGCACTAATTAACTTTCATAAAAAGAGTAAAACATCCAAAGAATAAGAATAGCACTCCAAATATGCCATAATAGACTCTTAAAGCTTTTTGGGAAACTCTTTTAAACATTTTTTCATTCTTAGGTGATAGTATTTTAAAGTTGCTAAAAGACTGTATACACAACATAATTCCCGCAAACACACATAGTATAGCCGTTAGTGTTTGAGAACTCATAAAACATCACCTCATAGAGTTTAAAAAATTATTCTCCGAACTTTCTCAAGTCCATACCAGCAAGACGTTTCTTAATCTTTCTAGTAGCCTTACCGTTCTTACCAAACTGTTTCATCATCTGTTGCATTTGGTCGAACTGACGTAAAAGTCTGTTTACATCTTCTACTTTGCAACCGCTACCGTTGGCAATACGTTTCTTTCTAGATGGATTAATGATACTAGGCTTAATACGTTCAGCGTCAGTCATAGAAGTAATCATAGCTTGTATTCTAACGAACTGTCTTTCGTCAATATCAGTATCTTTAATCTTGTCATTAATACCAGGGAACATACTTAGTATACTTCTAACAGAACCCATCTTTTGAATCTGTTGTAGTTGCTTTAGTAAGTCGTTCATATCGAACTGACTTTCTTGAAGTTTCTTAGTTAAGCGTTCTGCCTCGTCGTGGTCTACTACTTGTTCAGCCTTTTCAACCAAAGATAGAATATCGCCCATACCTAAGATTCTACTAGCCATTCTTTCAGGGTGGAACTTTTCAAAGTCGTCTAGGTGTTCACCGTTACCAACGAACTTGATAGGCTTACCAGTAACAGCTAAAACAGATAGTGCCGCACCGCCACGGGTATCGGAGTCCAACTTAGACATTAACACACTAGTGATACCTAAAGCATCATCGAAAGCCTTAGCAACGTTTACAGCATCTTGACCAGTCATAGCGTCTACTACGAGCATAATCTCACTAGGATTTACTTCGTCCTTAACGTTTTTAAGCTCATCCATAAGAGCGGTATCTATATGCAAACGTCCAGCGGTATCTATGATAACAACGTCGTAGCCGTGGTCTTTAGAGTACTTAACAGCCTCTTTAGAGATTGTTACAGGACTAGCTTGACCCATCTCAAAGACGTGTACACCGGCTTGTTCACCTACTACTTGTAATTGGTTAATAGCTGCAGGACGGTAAACGTCACAAGCTACCAACATAGGTCTATGACCATCTTCCTTTAGGTACTTTGCCAACTTAGCGGAGTGAGTGGTTTTACCAGAACCCTGTAAGCCACACATCATAATAACTGTAGGGGGCTTAGACGAAAAGTTAATCTTTTCGTTAGAGTTACCCATCAAGTCGCAAAGTTCCTCATTAACTATTTTAATAACGTGTTGTGCAGGTGTCAAGCTTTCAAGAACTTCAGCACCAACGGCACGTTCGGAAACTTTCTTAATAAAATCTTTAACTACTTTGTAACTAACATCAGCTTCTAAAAGAGCGAGTTTTACCTCACGCATAGCTTCTTTAACGTCGCTTTCGGTGAGTTTGCCACGCGATTTTAACTTTTTAAATACCTTATTTAGTTTATCTGAAAGACCTTCAAAAGCCATAATTTAATCTCCTTCTCATAAATCTATCAGAAAATTTTTACCATTTTCTACAAGCTGAGAAATATTTTCAGCAATTTCAACAATATCTTGGCGATTTTCGTTACTAAGCGATACTATGTTTTTAGACTGAGTATCTATATCAGTAAGGATTGAACTCAAACCGTTTAACACTCTCATAAAACCGAGTCTTTTTTCAAGTTCAGTCAAGTAAGTTTCGGCACGTTTTATGTTATCGTAAACCCCTTGACGTGTAGTATGTGTATGCTCTGCAATCTCGGATAGGGACAAATCATCGTAGTAATAAAGTTCCATAGCATTACGTTGTTTTGCGGTCAACAGTGAGCCATAATAATCCAACAATGGAACGTACTTCATATCTTTGCTCACAATCATACCTCCCTAGCTGTAAAGTCATAAACCTTTATAAGTATATACTATTATTTTAGTTTTGTCAAGAGGATATTAAAAAAAATTTTAACCAACGTGAGTTCGACAAAATAAACTATTTTTGTAGGGAACGGCGATTTGCCATTCCGTGACTAAAAAAGGAACGCTCCACATATAGAGCGTTCCCAACGATTATACCGCTTTAAGTTCTTCATTCTCGTCTAAGCTATCAAAAGTTTTTTTTTACTATCTTAGCACCCAAAGAACGTAACTTTTCGTCCATGCGTTCGTAGCCACGTTCAATATGGTGAATATCGGAAATAATAGTTTCACCATTTGCAACCAACCCCGCAATGATTAAAGCCGCACCTGCTCTCAAGTCACAAGCCCTAACTGGTGCACCCGATAGCATAGAGTTACCACTAATTAAAGCTATCTTGCCATTAACTGAGATAGATGCACCCATGCGTCTAAGTTCGTCCACATAACGAAAACGATTGTCCCAAATGCCCTCTGTAATGCTACTAGTACCGTCTGCTAAAGTACATAGCACCGCCATTTGAGGTTGCATATCTGTAGGGAAACCAGGGTAAGGAAGTGTCTTAAGTTCTATGCTCTTAAACTTAACGTCCTTATCCACCCAAACCCTAACAGATTCGTCATACTCCTCGACGTTTACACCCATGCGTCTAAGCTTTAAAGTCATAGGCTCAAGGTGTGCGGGGGTAACGTTTTTAATCAATATATCGCCTCTAGTAGCAGCAGCAGCGACCATATAAGTACCAGCCTCTATTTGGTCTGGGATGATAGAGTATTCCACACCGTTCAACCTAGATACACCAGTAATCTTAATCTTGTCAGTACCAGCACCAGTAATTCTTGCACCCATGCTATTTAAAAAGTTAGCAATATCCACGATGTGTGGCTCTTTGGCTGCGTTCTCAATAATGGTAGTACCCTCAGCCCTAACACTTGCAAGTATAGCGTTAATAGTTGCTCCCACAGATACCACGTCAAAGTCTATGGTAGAACCTATCAACTTTTTAGTGTAGCAATATATTACTCCCCCCGGAACTAACTGGCATTCAGAGTTTAGTATCCTAAAGGCTTTCATATGTTGGTCTACAGGTCTATCCCCTAAGTGACATCCCCCTGGTTGTGGCACTTTAGATACATTATACTTTCCTAGCAAAGCACCCAAAAAGTAGTATGATGCTCTCATCTTACTAGCCAACTCGTAAGGCACTTCAAATTGAGTAATGTTAGTAGCATCTATTCTATACTTACAGACACCCAAACGTTCAATCCTTGCACCCAAAGACCTTAGTATATCGAAAGATATAGCAACGTCACTAATGTTAGGAACGTTATCTAAAACGCAAGGCTCATCACAAAGTATAACAGCAGGAATGATGGCAACTACAGCGTTTTTAGCTCCACTAACACAAACTTCACCATTTAAACTAATTCCGCCTCGTACAACAAACTTATCCAAAAGACCTCTCTCCTTAAACATAAATATAGGTTTTATTTTATAAACATTTTCTTTTTTCTTAATGCAAACTTAACGTATCGGTATGTAAACATACCAACACAAACTTAATGCTCCCCCGACAAAGTGCAAAATAGCACATT
>CAYXNU010000169.1:0-3772 GCA_964466485.1 uncultured Ruminococcus sp. | reverse complement strand
AATACTGTTGAAACTTTTAAAAAGCAAAAACTTAATGGTGACAAGATTACCATGCTTACCGCCTATGACTACTCTACAGCTAAGCTAATAGACGAAAGCGGTATAAACTCTATACTCATTGGGGATAGCTTAGGCAATACTATATTAGGTTATGACGATACCCTATCAGTTACTGTGGATGATATGATACACCATACTAAGGCAGTATCTAGAGGGGCTAAGAATGCTTTAATAGTTACAGATATGCCTTTTATGAGTTACCAAACTTCGGTATATGATGCTAAAGTGAACGCTGGTAGAATAGTCAAAGAGGGACACGCTCAAGCTGTAAAACTAGAGGGCGGTGCTACCGTCTGCGAACAGATTAAAGCTATAGTGGATTGCTCTATACCCGTAATGGGACACCTAGGCTTGACTCCTCAATCTATTAACGCTTTTGGCGGATTTAAAGTGCAAGGTAAAACTCAAGAAACCGCCCAAAAGATTATAGATGACGCTCTAAGAGTTCAAGAGGCTGGTGCTTTTGGAATTGTCCTAGAGGGTATACCTGCTAAGTTAGCTGAGATTATTACTAAAAAGCTAGACATTCCTACTATAGGTATTGGTGCGGGTGCAGGTTGCGACGGTCAAGTGTTGGTATATCAGGATATGTTAGGTATGTTCTCCGACTACGTTCCAAAGTTCGTTAAGCAGTTTGCAAACGTTGGTGATATCATGAAGTCTGCATTTGCAGAGTACTCAAAAGAGGTTAAAGAGGGCAGTTTCCCATCTGCGGAACACTGCTACAAAATAGACGATGATATTATAGAAAAGTTATATTAATAAACAGCGAGAGGAAGTTTTTTATATTATGAAGATTGTTAAAACCATTAAAGAGGTTAGAGAAATAGTTAAGTCATGGAAAAAAGAGGGCTTAACAGTGGGGTTAGTTCCTACTATGGGTTATCTACATGAGGGTCACGCTAGTCTAATAGATGCATCCGTTAAGGGCAACGACAAGACTGTAGTTAGTGTATTCGTGAACCCTATGCAGTTTGGTGCTAATGAGGACTTAGACAGCTACCCTAGAGATTTAAACCACGACAGCCAACTATGTGAAGAACATCATGCAGATTTGATATTCAACCCAGAACCTAGCGAAATGTATGACAGTTCTTTTTGCTCCTATGTAAACATGGATATCCTAACACAAGAACTCTGTGGACTCTCTAGACCTGTACACTTTAAGGGTGTGTGTACTGTAGTTACTAAACTATTTAACATCGTTCAACCCGATAACGCTTACTTCGGTCAAAAGGATGCTCAACAGTTAGCAATCATTAAACAGATGGTTAACGACTTAAATATGCCTCTAGTGGTACACGGTTGCCCTATCATCCGTGAAAGTGACGGCTTAGCTAAGAGTTCTAGAAATACTTACCTTTCCGCTGAAGAAAGACAGTCCGCACTAGTTTTAAGCAAGTCCATTAAGCTAGGCGAAAGCATGGTTCAAAACGGCGAAAGAGATTCTCAAAAAGTAGTATCCGCTATGGTAGAGTTAATATCTAGTGAACCACTAGCTAAGATAGACTATGTTAAAGTAGTAGACCTAAAGACTATGCAACAGGTTCAAACTATAGAGAAACCTATACTATGTGCTATCGCTGTATATATCGGTAAGACTAGACTAATAGATAACTTTATCTTTGAGGAAGTTTAAAGTCCCTCTAGGCGAGAAGAAAAAATAGATAGATTGGAGTTTTTTATAGATGTATATTACTATGCTACATGGGAAAATCCATAGAGCAACGGTAACTCAAGCTGAGTTAAACTATGTGGGGAGTATCACGGTAGATGTGGAACTCCTTGAACAGTCAGGAATATTGGAATACGAAAAGGTGCAAATCGTGGACGTTGACAACGGCAACAGGTTTGAAACCTATACTATCGCTGGGGAACGTGGCTCTGGAATGGTATGCCTAAACGGTGCAGCCGCTAGACAGTGTTCCGTGGGCGATAAGATTATCATTATGGCTTATGCTAGTATGTCCCCTAGTGAGGTTAAAGAGAATCCCCCTAAGGTGGTTTTCGTAAACGATGACAACTCTATTAACCGTGTTACTAGGTATGAAAAACATGGCTCTCTAGTGGATATGCTTGACAAGTAGGCAAACTAATTGTTTAATATTTACAAATACTGTACTGCGAAATTGGTGAATTTTCACAAAGTTTAAAAAGTTGAAAATTTCTTGTAACATTTTCCTTAGTTGGAGAGTTATAATAGTAGAGGGTTTTTATATTTCTAATATTTAACCTCTAGGATTTTATTATATTACAAGAAAGGATTTGATTTTTCTATGCTTAGAAAGAAAATCGCAATGCTTTTAGCATTAAACACAGTATTTGCAAGTAGCGTTGGTGCTATTAACGTTAATGCAGAAACCCCTACTGATACAGAGAACGTTAAACCATCTGTAATAGACGTTCTAAACCTAAAGAGTTATCTATTCTCCGATAACGCTGAGTATGTAGCAAAGTACGACTACAACTCCGATAACTCTATAGACTACTTAGATATGCTACTACTAAAGAAAGACGTTCTAGAGGTTGCAACACCTGTTGACACCCCTACTATGACTAGTATACAAGATATCGATGAGCTAAGCACTGCTATGCAAGAGAACATCCTTGACTTCTCTATAGATGTGTTTAAACAGCAAGTGGCAGAGGGCGAAAATACTATAGTATCCCCAGAGTCCCTATACCTTGCACTAGGCATGACCGTAAACGGTGCTAACGGTACTACCCTACAGGAACTTAAAGATACTCTCTTTAAGGATGTATCTATGGAGGAGTTTAACAACAGTGTAGCATACTTAGTAAATGGCAACGACAGCGACGTTTGCAAGGTAGCTAACTCCATATGGGTTAGAGAAGATGATGGACTAGTCTTAAACGAAAACTTTAAAGACTACAACGAAAAGTACTTCAACTCGGAAGTTCGTACACAGGCTTTCGATGATACACTTGTAACTGACGTTAATGACTGGGTAGACTCCCACACTGACGGCATGATTAAAAAGATACTAGAATCCGCCCCCGATAGCGATACCCTTATGTACCTAATAAACGCTATATGCTTTACTGGTACATGGGAACAAGAGTACGACGAATACTCTATACTAGAAAACAGAACCTTTACTGACTATACTGGCAATGAACAAAAGGTTACTATGCTATCTTCCGATGAGGACGTATATATCAGTGACGATGACGCTACAGGGTTCTTAAAGTACTACGATGGCGGTAGGTATGCTTTTATGGGTATCCTACCTAATGAGGATATTTCCGTGGAAGACTATGTAAACAGCCTTACTAGTGAAAAGTTCTCATACCTATACAACAACAGAAGGTACAGTAGCGATACTTTAAACATATCCGTGAAAATACCAGAATTCAAAGTAGAGGGTGACTACAACTTAAAAGATACCCTACAGAACATGGGTATTACTACAGCTTTCACTGACGGTGCAGACTTCTCTAATATGCTTAACGTACCTAACAAGATAAGCAAGGTTCGTCAAAAGGCTTTTCTACAACTAGACAGAAACGGTACTAAAGCCGCTGCTGTAACTATCATTACAGATGTAGAGGCTAGTTGTGTCGAAACACCTGTTAAAATGGAGTTCCTTAGAGTATACCTAGACAGACCTTTCGCTTACGCTATAGTAGATACCCAAACAGGACTACCTATCTTTATGGGTGTGGTAAACAGTGTAGAAAGTCCCGAACT
>CAYXNU010000168.1:0-3800 GCA_964466485.1 uncultured Ruminococcus sp. | reverse complement strand
AGAGCTACTAACATCGCTAGAAGTATGGTTACTAAGTACGGCTTTAGCGAAAACCTAGGTGCTATGGTTTATGGCAACTCACAAGGCGAAGTTTTCCTCGGTAGAGATTTCAATAGCACTCCTAACTATTCCGACAACATAGCTTACGAAATAGATACAGAGATGCGTCAAATTATCGAAACTGCTTACACTCAAGCTGAACAGATACTTATCGACCATATGGATAAGTTACACTTCCTTGCTAAGTACCTAATGAAGTTTGAAAAGATTGACGGTGCTTTATTTGAAAAGATTATGAAAGACGAAGTAGGAGAGGAAATATTACAAGAAGTTGGCGAAAAGTCAGAAACTTCCCCTCTAATAGAAGATAAGTCTACAGATACTGTTGCAATCGACGATGTTAAGCCAGTTGCAGAAGATTCTCCTAAAGCCGATGAGCCTAAAGAAGAAAACTAGATAGAAATATCAAAAATATAAGGAACGGTAGTTTGCCGTTCCTTTTTTTATATTTAGATATATATCTATTTTTATCTGTCAACGGATACTGTGTAGGTTTTACCCTCTTGAGTATCAAAGGTATATACACCATTTTCAAAGGAAGTTTCAACCTCGTTGCCGTTGCAATAGATTTTAACGTTGCAGTTAGGACGTAGCTTACAAACTCCGCCACAGTTGGAAATAATCTCCGCAGACTTCAAAGAGCAGTCTTCCCACTCTATGGAAACTTCAAAGTTGCCCCTAGCCTTAATACCGCTAATAGAACCGCTCTCCCAGATAGTAGGTAAAGCTGGTAGTAGGTTAATCTCACCGCTATGGGATTGCATTAAGCTTTCCACGATACCCGCAGTACCGCCAAAGTTTCCGTCTATTTGGAAAGGTGGGTGGTTATCGAAAAGGTTGTTATTAGTAGACTGTGCCAACAACTTGTAAAGGTGTTCTTCAACTTGTGTGCCGTCTAGTAATCTAGCCCACATATTAACAATCCATGCTCTGCTCCAACCAGTATGACCGCCACCATGGGAGAGTCTTCTGTTAATGGTATTCTTTGCGGACTCAGCTAGTTCGGGGGTTTTGTAAGGTGATATTAAATCAGCAGGATATAGGGCAAATAGTTGTGATATATGTCTGTGACCTATTTCAACTTCTTCGTAGTCGATAGCCCATTCCATAATTTGCTTGTTCTTACCTATTTCAGGCTTAGGGAGTCTATCTCTCATGGACTTAAGAGTTTCGGTAAAGTCGCTTTCCTTGTTAAGAATCTTAGCACTTTCTATAACGTCTGTAAATAGGACGTGTATAATTTGGCTATCCATAGATGGACCAATGCATAGGCAACCTTTAGTACCGCTTTCGGTTAGGTAAGTATTTTCTGGGGAAACCGATGGGCAAGTTACTAATCTGCCATGTTTATCTTCTATTAAGAAATCCACGAAAAATTCAGCACACTCTTTAAGGGTGTCGAACTTTTCAGCTAGGAAGTTTTTATCTAGGGTGTATAGGTAATGCTCGAATATATGTAAGCATAACCACGCAGCACCCATAGGCCAAATAGTTGCGGGTATCCAAAGGTCTTGAGGGGCGGTATCTCCCCAAAGGTCTGTGTTGTGGTGACATACAAAGCCCTTACAGTTGTACATAGTCTTAGCGGTTTCTCTGCCGTTAGGACGCATTTTTTCTATTAAGTCGAATAGTGGTGTATGGCACTCGGATAGGTTACAGCTTTCGGCACACCAGTAGTTCATTTCGGTATTGATATTTATGGTAAACCTACAGCCCCATGCAGGCCACATATCTATGTTCCAAATACCCTGTAGGTTCATAGGTAGAGTTCCCTCACGACTTGCGGATATCATTAGATAACGTCCAAAGTTGAAATATAGTGCATATAGGGTATTGTCTTTAGTTTCGACACTGCCATCTTTAAGACGTTGCAATCTTTCGTTGGTAGGCAATTCAGAAGCACCCTCGCTGTTGTCGGGTAGGCATAAAGACACTCTGTTAAAGTATTCTTGATAGTCTGAAACGTGCCTATATAGTAACTCATCATAGAGGCTATCTCTAGCGTATTCGCAGTCTAGTATAGCAGACTGTTCATAGTCTTCAGTACGATAGCTAGTCTGTACTGATAGCACATAGGTAACTTCAGTAGCGTCTTTAACGCATAGACTTCCGCCTTGTGTGTAGGTTTCGCCGTCGTTTGGTAGAACGCTTAAAGCACACGCAAAGGATATGCCGTTTTTACTACCACTGCCACCATTGTATAGAATAGTCTTGTCATCGTAAGGGCGACAGTCATCGAAGTAGTCATCTCTGCCACCTATTTCAGCTGTAAGGCTTATGGTGTTAGGTGTATCGCTTTCCATATGTACTACCATAACGCTGTCAGGCTCGGACACGAATACAGTTCTAGTGTAGTGTACTCCTTTAGCGGTGAACTCTGTTACAGCCATAGCATTAGATAGGTCTAGGGAACGCTTGTAATCTTCCGTACCGTCTTCCATGTTAAGCATACATATGGTAAGGTTACCTAGGGGCATATAGTGCCTTGAATTAGGTGTTACACCTTGCATATACTGGAATGCTAACTTTTCCGCCTCAGGAATATTTTCCTCGAATAGTAAACTCCTTATCTTTTCAAGGTTTTCAAAAGAGTTAGGATTGTTTCTATTTCTTTTTCCTCCAGACCATACAGAGTCTTCATTTAGGTTGATAACTTCACAACCGACTCCGCCATAGACCATTCCACCAATACGACCGTTACCAACAGGTAAAGCGTCATTAAAGTTTTCAGCTGGTTCTTTATACCAAAGTATAGTATTAGACATTATTAAACTCCTTATATTTGTATTATATTTTTTTTATTAGCACTATTCGTTATTATAGCACACTTTAAGAAATAATGCAATACATATCAATCAAAAAATGGAATATCCGCTATTAATGAACAACTAAAAATGTAAGGAACGTTCAATAGGCGTTCCTTATATATGTAATGTTTCAAAGACTATTCAAAGGTTAGGAAGTTCAACACATACCAATCTATGAGAGAATTTCCAAATAGTGATGCTAAAGCTATTCCTATGGCTAAGTATGGACCAAATGCAAACTTTGAATTTCCAGTGAAGTGTTTATATACTGAACCACATATAGCAGCTAAAATCACTCCTAGAAATGCAGATAAGCATACTATTTTAGTGCCAACTAATAGCCCAGTACATAACATTAATAGGGTGTCACCTAGTTCGATACCACGAACTTTTTCACCGGTTTTCTTCTTTATGTACATTCCTGATAACTCTCCTATTATGAAGAACGGTACACTAATGCTTAAGCCTCCTACTATACGTTGTGGAATGGTTAAATCGTCCACGTTGAAAATAATGGATGGCACTACTAGTATAACTATACCTATTAGTGTGCGTACGTCTATTTCAAGAGTGTTCCAGTCCATAACGCCAATGACTATTAGTAGCGAAAAGAATAGACAGTAGATTATCGCTTTATAGCTTATTCCGAAAACTACAAATGATACTATATACATAACACCGTTTAATCCCTCTACTATAGGGTACTGTGCCGATATCTTAGCACCACAGTTACGACACTTTCCTCTTAGAACAAGCCAACTTATTAATGGTACGTTGTCATAAAACTTAATCTTTGCACCACAACTAAAACAGTGTGACGAAGATTTTACTAAGCTTTCATTTCGTGGTAGTCTTAATATTACTACATTTAAAAAGCTCCCTATACATATTCCATAGACGAAAATAACAGGGTAAAACATTACATAAAACATA
>CAYXNU010000167.1:0-3836 GCA_964466485.1 uncultured Ruminococcus sp. | reverse complement strand
ATACACACATAGGAGGTGGTTATATGGATATAGATACTATATGTATCCATGGAAGTGACGATATTACGAACTCAACAGGGTCTATTACTGTGCCAATATATCAAACTGCTACCTTTTCACATTTGGATGTTGGTATTAGTACTGGCTATGACTATTCAAGGTTGCAAAACCCTACTAGAGAACATTTGGAAAAGGTTATTACAGATTTGGAGCATGGCTATGATACCGTTGCGTTTTCTTCGGGGATGGCTGGTATTACAGCAGTAATGGAACTATTTTCGCAAGGTGATAGCATAATCGTATCGGATGACCTTTACGGCGGTACAGTTAGGCTTTTTAATACTCTTTCAAATAGCAAAGGAATAACTTTCCGTGCAGTGAATACTTCTAACTTTGAGGAAGTCGTTTCGGCAATAGATTCTACTACAAAAGCCATTTACTTAGAAAGTCCTACCAACCCTATGATGCAAGTTACTGATATAAAGGCTGTTACTGCTCTAGCTAAACAGAACAATATACTTACCATAGTTGATAACACATTTTTAACACCGTACTTTATGAACCCTTTGGATTTAGGTGCAGATATAGTAATCCATAGTGGAACGAAATACCTATGTGGTCACAATGACACTTTGGCAGGGTTTGTAACGTGTGTTAATAAAGAACTATCCGAAAAGGTGAGGTTTTGCATGGTTAATACTGGTGCGTGTTTATCCCCTTTTGATAGTTGGCTATTGATTAGAGGTATTAAAACTTTGGGTGTTAGGCTAGAGCGTCAACAGAGTAACGCTATGCAGATTGCTGAATTTTTGCAATCCCATAGAAAAGTTACTAAGGTTTTATACGTTGGCTTGAAAACCCATGAGGGACACGAAATCCTAGAGGCACAGGCTAGGGGCTTTGGTGCAATGGTTTCCTTTGAGGTAGACAGCAAGGACACAGCTATTAGGCTACTAGAAAGCATTAAGGTGGCAAGGTTCGCTGAAAGTTTAGGCGGTGTCGAAACTTTAATTACCTATCCCGTAATGCAAACCCATGCAGACGTTCCAAAAGATGTTAGAGAAAAGAAAGGCATTAACGACAGGCTTTTGAGAATATCCGTGGGGATAGAAAGCATTCACGACTTAATAAACGATATTTCACAGGCATTGGAGGTTTGATTTTTATGTATGATTTCAATGAACACATTAACAGATATAACACATATTCTCTAAAGTATGATACTATAACTGCTAACCACCCAAAGGGTATATTGCCTCTTTGGGTTGCAGATATGGACTTTAAAACTATTCCACAGGTTACAGAAGAACTTAAAAAGGTGGCAGAACACGGAATATTTGGGTATTCTGAACCTACTAAAGAATACTATCAAACGGTTGCAGAATGGTTTAAAAGGCGTCACGGGTGGGACGTTGAACCCTCGTGGGTGGCTGTAGCACCTAGTGTTATGTTTGCTATATCTACTATAATTCAAGAGTTTAGCAACGTTGGAGATGGTATATTAATTCAACAACCGGTATACTATCCATTTTCCGAGGTGGTACACAACACCAACAGAAAGTTAGTAAACAGCGAACTAGTTTTAAAAGATGGCAAGTACTACATGGACTTTAACGATTTGGAAAAGAAAATCGTTGAGGAAGATGTTAAAATCTTTTTGTTGTGTTCTCCACATAACCCAGTAGGCAGAGTTTGGACTAGAGAAGAACTTCTACAGGTTGGTGAGATTTGCTTAAAGCACAACGTTTTAGTAGTCGCTGATGAGATACACTGCGACTTTGTATACCATGGCTACAAACATCTAAACTTCGCTAATTTAGACCCACGCTTTAAAGATATTACTATTACTTGTACTTCGCCCTCTAAGAGTTTTAATTTGGCTTCGCTAATGGTTTCTAATGTGATAGCATCTAATAGAACTTTAAAGAGTAGGTTTAGTAAGGCTTTAGTTAGGTACTGGTATGCTAACTGTAGTGTTATGGGTTTGGTTGCGTGTAAGACTGCTTACCAATATGGTGACGTTTGGCTAGACGAACTTAACGCTCACATAGCGGATAACTTAGAGTATCTTAAAAGTTTTGTGAATACTAAACTTTCAAAAGTTAAGTTGATAGAACCAGAGGGAACTTATTTGGTATGGCTAGACTTTAGAAACTTAAAACTTTCTAATGAGGAACTCGAAAGTTTAATCATAGATAAGGCTAAGCTTTGGCTAGATAGTGGCTCTATCTTTGGCAAGGCTGGAGAGGGCTTTCAACGAATAAATATAGCTTGTACTAGAGAAACTTTAGAAAAAGCTTTAAATCAATTGGAAGACGCTCTAAAGAGTTGTGGTGGTTAGCTATGAGAATATCTAAGAGAGTTCAGTATGGCATAATAGCTATGGTTTCAATAGGTATGCAATCCAAAGATGATTGCTATGTAAGTCTATTAGATATATCTAATAGCAACGATTTACCATTAAAGTTTTTGGAAAACATTATGGTTAATCTAAGAATTAACGACCTCGTTTCAAGTCAAAGAGGTTGTAAAAACGGTGGGTATAGGCTTTCTAAAAATCCGAAAGATATTACCTTAACACAAATTTTAAACGCTTTAGATGACAACATATTGTGCAAAAACATCTCTACCAATGACAACGATGGTGGTATATCATCCGCAATAGATAGAGTGGTTTGGCAAGAGGTTAATCAATCAATATTAAACTTCACTGATAACATCACGTTATATACCATAATGGAATATGTTAAATCAATGAAATATGTTAAGTCATAGTAAGTATATATATTTACTATGAATATTATGTTTAAAATAGTATGAAGTCAACACATTTTTTGAATAGTTTTAAACAAAAATGCAAAAACCTATTGACAAATGTAGAATAAAGGTATATACTAATAACATAGTAAAACTACATAAAGCCTATAGAAATACTAGGAATTAAAAAGTAGTTACAAATATAATATAATAAAACATACATATAAACAATAATAGTTGACTAAACATATTAGAGGCTGTTTCAAAAAAATATTTTTTTTGAGATGGCCTGTTTTTGTATATACAAGGGAGGACGTATTTATGAACAAAGATATTAAAAACAAGGAAGTTTTTGAAATAGTAAACAGACTTTTAGAAAATATTAAGTATGGCTCTATAACTTTAGTTATCCAAGATGGAAAAATCATTCAAATAGATAGTCAAGAAAAGATTCGATTAAAATAACCAAAGGAGTGTTTTTATGAGTATTAATGTAGCAATTGCTAGTACTGACGGAAAAGTAGTGAACGAACACTTTGGCAGAGCTACAGCTTTTCACATATTTGAGTTGAATTCCGAGGGGTTTAAGTTTTTGGAAACTCGTTCGGTTGAAAAGTGTTGCAATGGCGGTGAACATCAAGATTCAGCCTTTGAAAAGGTTGCAGAAATCTTGAAAGATTGCAAAGCGATATTTGTCGCTAAAATTGGCATTGGAGCATCGAACTATATGGAAAGCAAAGGCTTTATAATCTTTGAATCACCGTACTTTGTTGAGGATGTTCTAAATAAAGTGCTACAAGATAATCTATTGGAGGTAGAATAATTATGGCTATATCATATGATGAATTGACCTACAAACACCCCTGTTTTGCTAAGGGCAAAAAGGGTGAGAACGGCAGAATACATCTACCAGTAAGCCCAGGGTGCAATATAGAATGTAAGTTCTGTGTTAGAGATATCAACGACTTTGAAGACCGCCCAGCAGTGGCTTCTGAAATCTTAAAACCTAGTGAAGCTATAGACATTGTAAGAAAGTCTTTAGAACTATGTCCACAGATTACAGTAGTCGGCATTGCAGG
>CAYXNU010000166.1:0-3878 GCA_964466485.1 uncultured Ruminococcus sp. | reverse complement strand
AAAAAAAAAAAAAAAAAAAAAAAAAAAAAAAAAAAAAAAAAAAAAAAAAAAAAATAAAAAAAAAAAAAAAAAAAAAAAAAAAGTATTATATCCTATAAGTAGTTACTTAAACTAAACGAACCTATCCTAAAAGAATATTCTTCTAATAGCTTTAAGAGGATAATAAAATCTAAGCCAATACCCTTGACAAAGATATTACACTATGGATTCATAGTTAAACCTACTAGGAATGATTTTAAGCTATCTGTTCTTAGTTGGAATGCATTTAAAAAAAGCATTGACTAATATTGCAAAATATGGTATACTAGTTTGGTAAAGATAAACTTATGTTAAAGGATGAGTGATTTTTCTTGAATTTGTCATATAGCGTAACACAGAGTGAACTATTAGAACTCTTGTTGAATATTTCTCCAGTAAGACCGATTTTTATATGGGGAGCTCCAGGTATCGGAAAGTCTGCACTAGTGCAAAAGTTTGCGGATGATGTTGGGCTACCATGTGTATCACTACTGGGAAGTCAACTTGCACCTGAGGATATTATTGGCATTCCAAAGATAGACGGTGAAACATCATGTTTTATGCCACCTAAAATGATTGCTAAAAAAGAGCCTTACATACTATTCCTTGATGAACTCAATGCTTGTTCTCAGGAGGTGCAGAAAGCCTTCTACAGCCTTATTCATGAGCGAAGAATAGGTGAATACCACCTACCCAAAGGAAGCGTTGTAATAGGCGCAGGAAACCGCCTACAGGACGGTGCAATCGTAAAGACTATGTCTACCGCTTTAATTAACAGAATGTTTCATGTGCAACTAAAGGTAGATGTCAACCAGTGGCTTGAATGGGCATACAGTGAAAACTTACATAGTTGGGTTATAGAGTACATAACTCAACGCCCCGACCATCTATTCTCCGAACCCCCTAAGACAGAAGAACCATACTCTACACCACGTTCATGGCATATGCTTAGCGATGCCCTAAAAGAATACAACGTCGATGGAAAACCTATCCCAGAGAGTATTTTAAGAGTCCTTGCCTATGGAACAGTTTCCCCTAAACACGCTGGTATGTTCTTAGCGTTCGTTAAGCAACTGGATAACAAAAACTTACTAAGCCAAATCATAAAGGGCGAGGCTAAGTTCCCATCCGACCCAACACAGCGTGATATCTTATACTTTATTGCTCAAAGCTTTAGGGCTAAGCTATTAATGGAACTCCCTAAGGATAAACAAAACTTAGACCGCAACACCCAACAGCTAACCCACAGAGCAAAAGCATTAATTAAAGATTTATCGCATATAAACTTAGAAATCGCACAAATGGTAGTATCTTCCGAGGATGATAAAGCCTTACCCGAATGGTTTATGATAGAAATTATTAGGGATTTACCTAGATTAATTAAGAATGACAGGTGATTTTTTATGAGTGATAAGTATATAGTGAAAGAAAACTATCATGGAGATGTTAAGTATATATTGGCAGACGAACCTAAAAAAGTTGACCTATCTAAGCCCACTGACGTTCTAGACCACAGCGTTAAAGAAACAGAAATTCCACCAGTAAACCACACAGACGAACATATATGCTTAACTAAGCCCCGTGATATTGTCGACAACGATAACGAACTATCCGAACAGCATATAGACTCCATACTCAACAATGAGAACGAAACTCCAAAACAAAAACGTCGTAGGCATAGAGGTAATATCTTGTTTGTAGCGTCAGTAATAGCACTTTTGTTAGTAATCGCTATAATAGTCTATATCTTTTCTATCGGCATTGAATACTTAAGCGTTTGGAATATCCTTGAAATAATCTTCTATTTGGTTTTGGGCATTTCATGGGTAGCTTATACCAAAAACAAGAGGTGATACCATGGCAAAGGCTAAAGCCGACAACAAACTCACTCCCAACGAGCAAAAGCTTTACGAGGGCATAAAGATAGTCGAGAACCATAAACTATTTGGTAACTTAAGCATATCTGTAAAGGTTGCTGAAAAGGGTAGACTCTCAAAAGGTACTAGTGCGGTTGTATACGAAAGTGGCGACGTATTACTCAACAAGGACGAATCTCATACGCCTTTGGAATGGGCTTACATTATAGCACACTGTATGTTACACCTTTGCTTTGGGCATTTCAAATTGAACAAGTATGACAAATCCCTTTGGAATATGGCTTGTGACATATACATAACTAAGTTCCTTACAGATATAAAGTTTGGTACTCCACTATGCGAAATCACAGATAAGTCTTTAACTCTTTCGAGCGAGGAAAAGATTTACGACTATCTTTTAGAGAGAGGAATAACTCCTACTAGCAACATATATGGCACAGCAAAATCTTGTGATGTGGATATGTACTGGAACGGCTCAAAATACCGTTGGTTTGGGGGCAATGCTAAAACCTATACCGCAGAGTTTGCCTATGCCGTATCGGACTCTGTACGCACCGTTATTGATGAGGTTGGTGGCAAAGTTGGAAACCATAAGAGAAGCGTTCAAGAGTTAGCCTCCGAATGGTTTATAAACCACTATCCGCTTTTGGGTGGTTTAGCAACAGGCTTTAAAATTATAGAGGTTGGATATGGTAGTAAATCCTATCTAAACAATGATATATCAATTGCAGGTATAGACGTTTCGCAACGTGAAATATATGTCAACTCCGCATCGGGGTTGAACTTTGAGGAATGGAAGTTTGTACTAGCACATGAGTATCTTCATGCAGGTTTGGAACACCACGAACGTTGCAACGGCAGAAACCCCTATCTTTGGAACGTTGCTTGTGACTTTGTAATAAATGGTTGGTTAAGGGAAATGCAAATAGGTGCAATGCCACATATTTCCTTGCTATATGACGAAGATTTAAAGGGTTACTCCGCTGAGGAAATTTATGACATACTAGTTAAAGACTTGCGAAAAAATTTAAAGTTAGAAACGTTCGGAGGGAACATCCACGGAGACATACTTGACAGGCCCTACACGGGGTCCAAAAGTACCCCCGTCACCTTAGACGACTTCTGTCGAAATGCCCTTAGAAACGGCTTAGAGTATCATCTGGAGGGCAATAGCAATCGAGGATTTATTCCGGCGGGTTTAATAGAGGAAATTAAGGCTCTATCAATGCCACCTATACCATGGGATGTAAAACTTGCAGAATGGTTTGATATAAACTTTGCACCCCTAGAAAAACGTCGAACTTACGCACGTCCTAGCAGACGACAGAACAGCACCCCCGACATTCCTAGACCTAGTTATATACCAGTGGATATTCCCGAACATAGCCGAACGTATGCCGTTATAATCGATACGTCGGGTTCTATGCAAACCAAAATGATTGCTATGGCTTTGGGGGCTACTGCTAGTTATTCAATCTCAAAAGATGTGCCACTGGTTAGAGTTGTCTTTTGTGACGCTACTGCTTATGATATCGGCTATGTGTCGCCCGAAGATATAGCAGGGAGAGTTCAAGTAAAGGGCAGAGGTGGAACAGTTATCCAACCTGCTGTGGATTTACTAGAATCCGCCAAAGACTTCCCTAAGGATGCACCTATACTCATCATCACGGATGGTTATATTGAAAGAAACCTTAACATACATCGTGAACACGCATTTCTTGTACCTAAAGGCAATACTTTGCCGTTTCGCCCTACAGGAAAAGTTTTCTACTTTTCTTAGTGTGAATTCTATGCTGTTGCATTTCGCAATATATTTTATCGAACTCACGTTATAATTAATACTAAGTATATATGTTTAGTATGAATATTATGTTTAATATTTAATACCAGTAAAAGTACTTTTAGATATTTTACACAAAAATAAAAAAAATCTATTGACAAAAACAAGTCAACGGTATATACTAATAGCATACTAAATCTACA
>CAYXNU010000165.1:0-3883 GCA_964466485.1 uncultured Ruminococcus sp. | reverse complement strand
ATTTTTTACCTACGTCAGCCATTAGCCTAGCACGGGATTGCTTTTCTGCTTTAGTGATTTGGTTTGGCATGGTATCCGCTGGAGTACCACTGCGTCTAGAATATGGAAATATATGTATCTTAGCAAATTGAACTCTTTCTACAAACTCAAGGGACTGTTGAAAATCTTCTAAAGTTTCGTCAGGAAATCCCACCATAACGTCTGTAGTTATAGCACAATTAGGGAATATCTTTCTAATATCGCATACTAGGTTGTAATACTCTTTGGTAGTGTAAGCACGGTTCATAGCTTTTAGAGTCTTATCGCAACCGCTCTGCAATGACAAGTGAAACTGTGGGCAAAACTGTTCAACTTTGGAGAGCCTTAGCAAATCTTCACTAGTGATAACTTCAGGCTCTAGCGAACCTAATCGTATACGTTCTACGCCTTGCACAGTGGAACATACTTCCACGGCATCCACTAGACGTTTACCGAACTCCACACCATAGAACATTAAGTTTATACCTACTAGTACTATTTCTTTATGACCGCTACTTACTAAAGTTTGCACTTCTTGTTGAATATCTTCTAGGGGTTTGGAACGCAACCTACCCCTTGCATATGGAATAATACAGTAAGTACAAAACCTATTGCAACCGTCTTGAACCTTTACGAAACCCCTAGTCTTAGTTTGAAAATCCCCTAGGTGGATACTCTCAAAGGTATCCTTTGGGGAATAATCTTCTATAGATACTATTCTGTGGTTGCTGTGTAGGTAGTCATTTACTAGGGATACTATAGCTTTGCGGTCTTTAGTACCTGTAACTATATCCACGGACTGCATAGCGTTAGCCTGTTCTTTAAAAGCTTGAGGATAACAACCAGTTAATACTATCACGCTACTAGGGTACTTTTTGCGTAGGGTGTTTAAAGTTTGACGTGTTTTCTTATCGCTTACAGCTGTTACCGTACATGAATTTATTACAAAAATATCTGCTAAGTTTTCGGACTCTGTAGTTTCAAAGCCGTTGCTTAAAAATTCCGACTTTAAAGCCTCTGTTTCACATAGATTTACTTTACATCCAAACGTTATAAAATTTACTTTCAATGTAAAATCTCCTCTCTTGATATTATCTCTTATTATAGTATATAGTAGCGAAAAAATCAACTAATTATTTTCGCATGGGATATTTGTGCAACACTTCCAAAAATATACTTGATATTTTGTACAAAACAGAGAACTGCAATTGTTTTTAAAATTTTTTGCAACCTTTTTGCTACTTGCAAAGTTATATATATAGATGGATTTGCAGAACCAATTCTAGATACGGCTCTATCCTGTAATTAATATACAATACATACATATACTTAAATTTAGGAGGAATCTTTTATGAAAAATTTTAAGAAACTTTTAGCTGGTGTAGTAGCTATAGCTACTATAGGCACTGCAATGGCAATCCCTACTAATGCCATTATACTAAAACCATCCGACAGCGACGACACTACTACTGCAGACTACTACAAAGAAAACGCTATCACTGAGGCTGTTATAGAACTAACTGCTCCAGAGTTCGGGGACGGCATAGGTACATACTATTTCCTAGGTACTGGCGAACCTTCCATAGACCTTAGCGTATTTAGCGACGAGGACATAACTAACATTAAAAACGATTTACCAGTAAAGATAGACGATACTGTGGACGTATCCGCTGTGGAAAAAGTCATAACCATAGATAATGTAAAAGATAACTGTATCTTAATAGATATTGGATACTATTACACACATATGTCATATGAGTACTATGACGGTATAAACTCATGGTGTATAGAGGAGTCTATCATACCAAAAGAAACTACAGAAGATACTACCACAACCACTGAACAGACTACTACCAGTGCTACTGGTGAGATTAAGCACGACTATTACAAGACTGGTAGCCTATCCGAGGTTGACGGTAAAAACATAACTGTAATTGTCGGCAATGAACCTGTAACTATCAACCTAGACGATATTGACTATACAAACGCAATCACTGACGACGATATAGGGGTATTGATAAGCGTAACTTTCGATGGCAACACTGACGAAATTAAGTCTATTTCCGTAATACCTCAAACGGAAACAACTACTATCCCTCACCAAACAGAAGTACCTACCACTACTGTTAGTGATGATAGCACTGCTACAGATGATGATACTACCATCGGTGACAGCACCGAAAAAGTAGAACTCAACGAAACCCCAACAGGTATCCGTGGAGATGTAAACTACGACGGAGAAGTAAATGCTATAGATTTACTACTACTTAAGAAGTATCTACTACAGCTTATCACATGGTAGGCACTAGCGATTTACCCATACTAAAAATCATTTGAAAACAAACCCCCTTAAACCCATACAAAAAGCGTTCCATTCAACCGTGGAACGCTTTAAACTTTATTATACTATTTAACAATATAATTTGCCTTTGGCAAATTGCGGAACGCCGTCCACGGCGTTCCGATATATAAAAAATACGTTTTAATTTTATCGAACTCACGATATATTAGTCGCCAAACTTTATGCCTAAATCCTTAGCAGTGATAACCAACTGGCTATCCTGTTGAACGAACTTAGTTAGCCCTGCAATATCCTCAAGCTTGTTGGAGGTAATCTTGCCATTAACCATAGCTACAGTTCTGCCGTAGCGTTCGTCACGGATAAGTTGTCCTGCATGGACACCAAACTTAGTAGCGAGTATTCTGTCATAGGCACTAGGGCTACCACCTCTAAGCATATGCCCAGGGACGCAAGTTCTAGTTTCTATACCAGTAATCTGTTGTATTTGGGAGGCTATTCTGCTAGTAGCCGTGATAATGCCTTCTTTTTCACGTTTTTTAGCACGTTCTTTCTTTTTGAGTTTAGCTTCTTCCACATCGAAAACGCCCTCAGCTACGGCAACTATAGAGAAGTTTTTGCCCTTGTCGGAACGCTTAATAAGTGCGTCGCAAACCTTGTTAATATCGTAAGGGATTTCAGGTATTAGAATAACGTCAGCACCACCGGCAACACCAGAGTATAGAGTTAGCCAACCAGCCTTGTTACCCATGATTTCGCACACCATAATTCTAGAATGGCTAGTAGCGGTAGTGTGTAGTCTATCAAGGGTATCTGTAGCGATATCCACAGCACTGTGGAAACCGAAAGTAACGTCTGTGCCATAGATATCGTTGTCTATAGTTTTAGGGAGTCCTATAACGTTCAAGCCGTTGTCGGCAAGTAGTTTAGAGGTCTTGTGAGTACCGTTGCCCCCTAGTGTTAGAAGAACGTCCAACTTTTGTTTTTTGTAGGTATCTTTCATAGCCTTAACCTTATCTATGTTATCTTCCCCGATAACTGTCATCATCTTGTAAGGTTGTCTTTTAGTGCCGAGTATAGTACCACCTAAAGTTAATATTCCTGAAAATTCCTCAGGTTGCATATCTTTAGCCATGTTGTGGATAAGACCATAGTAGCCGTTAGAAATTCCCACGATTTGCACATTTTCTTCGCCTAGCATTTCGTAACAAGCTTTTACCACTCCACGGATGGTAGCGTTTAGACCAGGGCAATCTCCGCCACTAGTTAATATACCGATTCTTTTTTTCATAAAAATTATACCTCCATAACTTAGTATCTGTAGGGATTTTTTTAAAAAAATTAACTTTCAATCTATCTAATTTGCGTTAATTTTAAAAAAAACCTCTTAACTATTTTTTGATATTACATAGAACATAAACAGCATAACACCGAAAGTAATTCCTATTAGGGAAGATAGTATCAATGCCTTTATGACTTTTGCTAATATTTTTATAAACTTTTGGATAGCTTTTCACCTCTAGTAGCGTTTAGGATTTTTTATGTTATCTTCCATAAACTTCTGTA
>CAYXNU010000164.1:1934-3916 GCA_964466485.1 uncultured Ruminococcus sp. | reverse complement strand
AATATTCAACATATATATTTAAATGAAAAAGTTCCTATTGGACTTATTCCTTTTGTTCAAAGTTCCCTTCTAGCTAAGTATGTAAGAGGAGAGATTGAGGAGTATCCTTGTTTCTTATTAAAATAATTTAGGTGATTGTATATGATGGTGTTAATTAGTTATGATGTTTGCACTACGGATAAAGCTGGTGCTAAAAGACTTAGAAAGATAGCCAAAGAGTGCGTAAACTATGGACAAAGAGTCCAAAACTCTGTATTTGAAATATTTGTAGATTATAGCACATTTTTAAAATTAAGAGATAGACTTTTAAAGATAATCGATGAAAGTCAAGATAGTTTGAGGATATACTATTTAGGAAATCATTACAAAGAAAAGATAGAACATTTTGGTACTAAAGATACTTACAATCCCGAAAGTGATGTTATTATTTAGCATCTATTTTTTTATGCAAATATGTATAAATATTAGCATTTCACAGGACTTTCATAATGTTTCACAGAATTTTCTTTAATTATTGAAAAAAATTATTGACTTTACTAACAGTATAGTATACAATGTAAGTATATCCCATAGAAGTGTTGTGTTTAAAACTAAACAAGGAGGTCATTAATGTTTAGCAATAAGTTAAAGAAAGTCGTTGCTTTAGCGATGTCTACCGTACTTTTTGGATTGCCTTTGTCCGAGGTAGACTATCAAGAAGTAAACGCTATTAGTACAGCGACAGTATACTTCAACGAGTTTGACGAATCTGTGAACGGTGGAGAACCTATTCGTGGTGTTGATATATCATCTATACTAGCAGTAGAGTCCTCTGGTGTTGTGTTCTATGACGAGAACGGAAACGAACAGGACATATTTAAGACACTTGCAGAAAACAAAGTAAACTACATAAGAGTCCGTGTTTGGAACAACCCATATGACAGCGACGGAAATAGTTACGGTGGCGGAAATTGCGACGTTTACACCGCTGGAGAGATTGGTCGTAGAGCAGCACAGTACGGCATGAAACTTTTAGTAGATTTCCAGTACTCCGACTTTTGGGCAGACCCCGAAAAGCAAACCGTTCCAAAAGCGTGGAGCGACTACTCATACTCGCAAAAGCAACAGGCTATATATGACTACACACTAGAAAGTTTACAAACTATCTCAAATGCGGGTGCAGATATTGGCATGGTACAGATAGGCAACGAAACCGACAACCACTTCTGTGGCGAAAGCGATATGTACAGCATTAGCGGACTATTCTCAAGCGGATGTTCTGCAGTACGAGCTTTCGACAGTTCTATAATGATTGCTCTACACTTTGCAAACCCATCCACGGGCTACTATGACTGGTATGCACAAGTACTTGACGAATGCAACGTGGATTACGATGTCTTTGCAACCTCGTACTATTCCTATTGGCAAGGCACTACCGAAAACTTAACTTCTGTACTAAAGAACATTGCCGACACCTATAACAAGTATGTCATGGTGGCAGAAACTGCATACCCTTACACTGACGACGATGGCGACGGTTACGGCAACGAAGTACTCTCAAACTCTAGCAATGCGGACTTGCGTTATGAAATCTCTGTGGAGGGTCAAGCGGAATGTTTAACTGATGTGTTTCAAGCTGTAGCAAACGTTGGAAGTAAAGGCATAGGCGTATTCTACTGGGAACCTGCATGGTTAGGTGTGGATAGTCTAACGTGGGAAGAACAGAGTGCTTTGTGGGCTGAATATGGCTCAGGATGGGCAACTATCTATGCAAGTGAGTACGATTACAGTGCAACCGCAACTGGTGGTTCTTCTTACGATAATCAAGCCCTATTTGACTTTAGTGGCAAACCTTTAGACTCCCTAAAGGTGTTTAGCAATATCTACCCTCAAGTGGTTTATGAAACTGAACCCGAACCCGATACGACTACAGAACCTATCGTTACAGAACCAGTAGTTACAACCACCCAAAATGATGTAAACCCCGAACCTGACGTTGAACC
>CAYXNU010000164.1:0-1834 GCA_964466485.1 uncultured Ruminococcus sp. | reverse complement strand
GGTACTTATGTAATAAAGAGCGTCAACAGTGGGCTATCTTTGGCAGAAGATAATGGCAATGTAGTCCAAAGTGCAGAACAGGTTTGGACACTCACCAACCTAGGCGACGGCATATACACAGTACAAGCTAAAGACGGCAGAACTCTAACTGTGGAAGACGGCTCTAAAGAGAACGGTGCAAACATCTCACTTAAAGACTACATAAATGACGATTCACAGAAGTTTATACTACGTTTAAACGATGATAACACCTATACCCTCTTGACGGTAACGTCAGGTGGTACACACTGTGCAGATGTCTACAATATCAGCCTTGACGACGGTGCGAATATCTGTCAATGGGAGTTTTGGGGCGGTGTCGGTCAAAAGTTCACAATAGAACCTTTTGCAGAAGTAACAGAAACTACTACCACTACCACCATTACAGAAGTTACCACTACCACAGAAGATACTACTCCTAAAGAAACAGTACAAGAGTCTGAACAAGAAGTACAACCACAGCTTAAAACTGGAGATATTAACTTTGATGGTAAAGTGGATTCCCTAGATGCTTTCATTCTAAAAAAATACATTCTCGATATGGATACCCTTACTGAAAAGCAGTTCAATGTGGCTGATATTTCCGAGGATGGCTCTGTAAATATCATAGATATGATAGCACTAAAAAGTATCATAGAATACTAATAATAGAACTTTAATATATATATTCCCCTCTAGGATTTTAATTCCTAGGGGGGACTTTTAATATCAATTAGTTGTTAGTTTCTTTGCACTGTAGATTCATTATAAACTGTTTAGCAGAACGTGGAGAACGTCCTCTACTGATAACAAACCTCTCTGCTAGGATGTCCAACTCTTTTACATCCATGGTTATGCCGTTAGCCTTAGCGAGTTCGTGTACGATAGTAAGATAATCTCTTTTTACTGGTTGAGAGAACTTAACGGATATACCAAAACGTTCCGATAGTGAAGTCAACTCTTGAATAGTATCGTTGAAGTGTATGTCATCACCCTCACGGTCGGAAAAGCTTTCTTTAACTAAGTGTCGTCTGTTGCTAGTAGCGTATATTACTACGTTGTTAGCCCTAGAAGATACGTTACCCTCAAGGATAGCTTTAAGTGTAGAGAAGTCATTATCGTCGCTGTTGAAAGATAAATCATCTATAAACATGATAAACTTAAGAGGGTTTCTGTTAAGGCTATCCATAATCTTAGGGATATCGTGGATATCTCTCTTTTGCATTTGAATAATTCTAAGACCGTTTTCAGCGAAAGCGTTAGCTACAGCCTTAACTGTGGAAGATTTACCAGTACCAGCGTCACCGTATAGAAGAACGTTAGAAGCAGGTTTGCCATCTATTAGAGCCTTAGTGTTATCGATAACTATTTTTCTTTCTAGTTCATAGCCTATAAGTTGGTCTAGGGTAGTAGTATCTGGGTACTTGATAGGTACTATCTCGCCATCTTCTATTATAAACATATGGTACTTAGCAAACATTCCGTAACCGTAAGAAGATATATTTTTCACTCTTAGTATGTACTCATCTTTGAAGTTGTATACACTAGTTTCCCAGTTAGGTAAAAACTTACCATAACCTATTTTAGACTTTATAGTGTCGGGTTGTATAGTAGCAACCTCGTTTAAGATTTCCAACTCGTGATATAGACAATCGTCTAATAGTAGATTCTCTTTTTCATCGTCGCTAGACTTGCTAAGAACGTATACGTTTTCGTCCTCGAAAATTTGGTTTAAAACATAATCGGTTAGATTAGTATTATGTTTATACAACTCTGCCACGAAATCGGAATATCTTTCTAGTTGATATACAGTTTC
>CAYXNU010000163.1:0-3920 GCA_964466485.1 uncultured Ruminococcus sp. | reverse complement strand
ATATTTTTTCTTGACTTTTAACCTATGCAATGGTACAATATATTAGTAACTAAACGTTGTGTATTGAATATTTTTAGCCAAATTGTGATATACTATATCATAAATATTTGGAAAGGATTTCTACAATACATGAATAGTGATATGAATTTTGAAGATAACTCCAACGATGTTATGCAACCCGAAAACCTAGAAACACTCGAAAAAATAGGCGAAATGCCTCTAAGCAACGCAAAATATCCTATTAGTTGCATTAACATTATTGGGCAAATTGAAGGGCATTACTTGTTGCCATCAAATAACAAAACCACAAAATACGAGCATATTATTCCGCTGATAACCGCCATAGAGCAAGACCGTAGCGTTAAAGGGTTGTTAATACTTTTAAACACTGCTGGTGGCGACGTTGAGGCTGGTTTAGCCATTGCGGAATTAATCGCTAGTATGAAGATACCTACAGTTTCGTTGGTGTTAGGTGGCGGACATTCCATAGGTGTGCCATTAGCGGTATGTACAGATAGGTCTTTTATAGTTCCATCTGCTACCATGACCATACACCCTGTGCGAATCAATGGCTTAGTTTTGGGTGTACCTCAAACTTTGGATTGGCTTAACAGTATGCAAAATCGTATTACAAACTTCGTGTGTCAGCATAGCAATGTTTCTATCGAAAAGTTCCAAAGTATGTTATTCAACACTGATGAATTAGTTATGGATATTGGTACAGTATTAGACGGAAAATCCGCAGTGGAGCTGGGTTTAATAGATAGTCTGGGAGGTATCTCCGATGCTTTAGAATGTCTTTATTCACTCATTGAAAGTTCTACCGAAAGGTATTCCAATCAAACTTAATATTAATATAGAAAGGGTGTTCGTTTTCATATGTTGTTGCATAATATAATAGATGCAATAGTTCAAGCGATAATTCAAGGTTTAACGGAATTTCTTCCTGTTTCCAGTTCGGGACATTTAACTTTGTACTCTCACTTAACTGGCAAGTCTACAGATGAGTCTACATTCATGTTAGTAGTACTCCATTTGGGAACGTTGGTGGCGGTGTTTGTTGCCTTTTGGGATAAAATTTTGCCTTTAATTAAAGAGTTAGGAAGTATTATAAAAGAAATCTTTACTGGCAAGTTTACCCTAAAAGATTCGGAAACTAGAAATCCACAACGCAACATGATATATATGCTAATCATTTCTTTAGCGATATTAATTCCATTCTATCCGCTTAAAGATATCTTTGAAAAAGCAGGGGAAAACTTAATAGTCCTAGGGTGCTTTTGGTTGTATACATCTTGTTTGTTGTTTGCCTCGGATAGAGTTCCAAAGAAGAAACTAACTAAGACAGATGGAACTATAACTCTAAAAGATTCCATAATAATAGGACTCTTTCAAGCGGGTGCATTATTCCCTGGAATTTCACGTTCAGGCTCTACTATCTGTGGTGGACTATTTAGAGGACTAAAAAGAGAAACTGCTGTACAATACTCTTTCATACTAGGAATACCTACAATATTAGCGGGATGCTTAGTAGAGTTTAAAGACGCTTTAGATACTGGTTTTGAAATAGATATTATTCCAGTGGTGGTAGGTTTTGTAGTATCTGCTGTAGTAGGAATATTAGCCATCAAGCTAGTTGATATGTTAATAAAGTCCAACAAGTTTAAAGTATTTGCTGTATACACATTTGTGTTAGGGCTTAGCGTAATAGCTTGTGGTGTAATAGAACATATTACAGGTGTAGGCATTATAGAATATCTAGTATAGTACATAATTGTTAATAATCGATAGGCGGATAGTATCCGCCTTTAGGTTTATGAATGATTAATACTTTTGTAATATGCATTACATAGCTAGTGCATATTACAAAGGTTTTAATAAAAATTTAAAAGAGTGTGGGAGGTAAAATATATATGGCAAACGATAAGAAAAACAATAACAACAAGAACAAACCTAAAAATTCAAAGAACAAAAAATCCGAAAACCAAATAAACCAAAAAAATCAATTTTGGGCTATACTGTTATTTGCTTGTGCAATAATGTTTTTCTTATTAGCTTTGGTACAAGGCACTGACGGTTGGGAAACTATGCACAAAACTTTTAGGGGTATCTTTGGAATATCTGCGTTTGTAGTACCAGTAGTTATGGGCTTTATGGCTGTACTTTTAGCACAGAATAAACCTCACCAACTGATAGCCCGTAGGCTCTGTGAATGTTTACTAGGGATACTACTAGTCAGTGGATTTTTTCAAGTGTTTCCATTTGCAAACATAATAGACGACAACAACGCTAAAAATACATTTTCAGCACTAATTAAACAGATATACATAAACTCCCAAAGCCTTAGGGGTGGCGGACTTGCAGGAACTGTTATAGGGTTATCCTTGCTAATGGTATTCGGTAAAACAGGTGCTAGAATAATGATGTTAATAGCCCTAGTAGTAATCATATTGCTATTAACTAACACTTCCCTATTAGGGTTAGTTGAAGTATTGAAAAAGCCTTTTGAGAACCTAAAGGAATCTTTCAACGAACTATCTTTCAACATTAGCGACAACGACGATGATGTAATCCCAGAAGATGTAGGCTTAACCTCTAACAAAAAGAAGAAAAGTACCTCTAGTAAAGATATTAAGGACAAGCCCCATGACAACGTAACATTAGAAGATAACACACCCCTAAACGAAAATGAAGATAAACAGTCACTTTCAGAGTTGGCATCTAAGGCACTAGAAAAAGTAAAACAAAAACTCACAGAAACCATCTTTGAAGAAGTTGAAGAAGAAGTAGAAGATGTTGAACCTACAAAGAATACTATTAATGAAGATGACGAACTAACAGCATTCTTTAACAGCAACGACGACGATACCATTGAAGATTCCGATGACGACGACAGTAGCATAGATATTGAAATTCCTATGGAAGATGATACTAATACTAGTACCCCTCAAGAGGATGTACAAGAAACGCAAGAGTACTTCCATGACTACCAAAAACCTACCGAAACTACCCAACCTACAGAAGATACTCCACTGGAAATGGATACCCCTACCACAGATACCGCACAGCCTAAAAAAGTAGTCCCAAAGAAAAAGTACAAGTATAAGTATCCATCCACGGAACTTTTAGAAAAGCCTGTAGTTTCCAACGCTAACGTTTCCAAACATGAACTTGAAACTACTGCTAAAAAGTTAATCGAAACTCTAGAAAGTTTTCAAGCTAGAGCTACAGTAGTCGGCATTAGCAGAGGACCTTCCGTTACTAGGTATGAAGTCCAACCACAGTCGGGAATTAAAGTTTCTAAGATTACGGGCTTAGCTGACGACATAGCTTTAAACCTAGCTACATCTGGTGTTAGAATGGAAGCCCCTATTCCGGGGAAGTCTGCTATAGGTGTAGAAGTTCCAAACAAGACTACAGATATAGTATCCATTAGGGAACTACTAGAGAGTGATACTTTTAAGTCTGCTAAGAAGAAAAGTAAACTATCTTTTGTAGTAGGCAAGGACATTGCCGGTAACGTAATAGTCGGTGACATAGCTAAGATGCCACACGTTATCATAGCGGGGGCTACTGGTTCGGGTAAGTCCGTATGTACAAACTCTATAATTATGAGTATCTTATATAATGCCTCTCCTAGTGAGGTTAAGTTTATCTTAATAGACCCTAAAATAGTTGAATTTCAGCACTATGCAGGTATACCACACCTATTGATTCCAGTAGTCACAGACCCTAAAAAAGCTACTGGTGCTTTAAACTGGGCAGTTCAAGAGATGTTGAAAAGGTATCAGCTATTTGCCGATAGCAAGGTTAAAGACTTAAGTGGATATAACCAAAAAGTTGAAGAAACTGGCGAGGGCGAAAAACTCCCTCAAATAGTCATTGCCATAGACGAACTCGCCGACCTAATGATGGCAGCT
>CAYXNU010000162.1:1615-3934 GCA_964466485.1 uncultured Ruminococcus sp. | reverse complement strand
TGAGATGGGTTGCGGTTCTATCGGTGGTAAAGACTCCATGAGCGGAACTTTTGAAAATATAGACGTTCCACCAACACTAGTATCCTTTGCGGTATCCACTGCAGATAGTAGAAAAGTTTGCTCCCCTGAGTTTAAGTCTGCAAACGATAGCGTTATCTACTTAGCACCTACCTACGACGAAAACGAACTACCTAACTTCGATAGCGTTAAGGCTACTTTCGACAAGGTAGAAGAATTAATCCAAAGCGGACGTGCTAAGGCTGTTTGGACTATCACTGGCAACGGTATTGCCGAGGGCATATTCAAGATGTGTCTAGGTAACCACATAGGATTTAAGTTTACTAAGAACTTCTCCGATAGCGAACTATTCAACCCTTGCTATGGTGCATTCCTAGTGGAACTTAACGGCGAACCTACTGCCGACGAAGAAGTTATCGGTGTTACTACTCAAGACTACACTATCAACTGTGGCAACTTCTTGATGTCCCTAGTAGACCTACAACTAGCGTGGGAAAGCAAACTAGAACCAGTATTCCCATGCAGAATTAAAACTTCCACTGAAAAGGTTGAGGCATTCTCTTACAACGCTACTAGCAGACCTATCCCTAGTGTACACATCGCTAAGCCTAGAGTTATCATACCAGTATTCCCTGGTACTAACTGTGAATACGATACTGCTAGAGCTTTTGAAAAGGCTGGTGCTGTCCCAGAGATTATGGTTATAAATAACCTATCTTCTAGTGGTATAGAGGAGTCTGTAAACAAGTTTAGAGTAGCCATTAGAAACTCTCAAATCATTATGATTCCCGGTGGTTTCTCAGGCGGTGACGAACCAGACGGCTCAGGTAAGTTTATAACTTCATTCTTTAGAAACCCAGAGATTAAAGACGAAGTTCACGAACTACTTAAAAACCGTGACGGTTTAATGCTAGGTATCTGTAACGGTTTCCAAGCTTTGGTTAAGTTAGGTTTAGTACCTTTCGGTGAAATAGTGGATATGAAACAAAATTCACCTACACTAACTTTCAATACTATAGCACGTCACCAATCCATGATGGTTAATACTAGAATAGCTTCTAATAAGTCCCCATGGTTAGCAAGTTCCAACGTTGGCGATATCCACACAGTGGCAATATCTCACGGCGAGGGCAGATTCGTAGCACCTATGGAATTTATCAAAAAGTTAGCTGAAAATGGTCAAGTGGCTACACAGTATGTAGATATGAACGGAAATCCTACACTTGACATTAGATACAACCCTAACACTTCCTACTACGCAGTAGAGGGTATTACTTCCCCTGACGGTCGTGTGCTAGGTAAGATGGGTCACAGCGAACGTAAAGGCTCTGATATTTGCAAGAACGTTGAGGGCATTAAAGACCAACAAATCTTTGAAAACGGTGTTAAATACTTCTTATAATATCACCCTGAAAATATATACTATATATATTATTTTAAAACCAAAAGGAACGCTCCACAAAAGGAGCGTTCTTTTTTTATTATCCTAAATTTGACTAATATTCACAATAAGAAATTTTTTGGAAAATTTAAAATTTATTAATGTTATTTTAATATTTCTAGTATATAATACATAACATATTAAATGCAAATACAAGGAGGTTTTTCTTATGAACATTGATGGAAAACAGATTAAAACGAATGCATGGGAAAGCATTACTAATTGCAAACCCTCACCCTTTATAGCTACTATAGCCATATTGCTATTGTTTGGGATATCGTCATCTATTAACAGTGGCGAAGATACTACATTCCTAGTGAGTGTAATACAAGTTGTACTATCTATTGTACTTTCAATAATATCAGTGGGATATCAGTGGTATTGCTTAAACGTTGCCAGAAACCAATCCCCTGAGCCATTCTCCATATTTGAAATATTCACAAATGGAAGATTTGTAAAGGTAATAAAACTTTTAGTGTTAGTATACATTAAAGTGTTACTATGGTCTTTGCTATTTATAGTCCCCGGAATTATCAAGGCTTATAGCTACTCACAGAGTTTCTATATTCTATACGACAACCCCGACTGGACAGCCTCACAGTGCATAGAAGAAAGCAAACGCATGATGCAAGGCAACAAGGCTGAACTATTCGTGTTCCAAATGAGTTTTATAGGTTGGGCATTGGTGGCATGGATAGTGCTTACAATAGTCATGCTTATAGTTGGAATATTCTCTGCTACAGTAGGTACTACCATAGGATATCTATTACTAACACCATTCTACGTTTATACAAGTACATCACTTGCGGGATACTACAACGCTCTATATATGAACAGATACAACCAGTACCAATATTAAT
>CAYXNU010000162.1:0-1515 GCA_964466485.1 uncultured Ruminococcus sp. | reverse complement strand
TTAATATTTTTAAAAAACGGAACGCCAAATTGACGTTCCGCTTTTGTGTTGTTTAGGATGTTAAATCTTCTATTAAGGCTTTTAGTTCAGCGTCGGTGGATACCTCTATACCAGTTGATATCAACTCTCTGTCATACTCATTTAAGTATGATATGTCTAGGTCTAAGTAAGTGTAAGGTTTTTCAGCAGTCCCCCTGAAGATTCCTATTTTGCCGTCGTACTCTTTTAAGGTGTAGCTAACACGTTCCTCAATAGGTGCGATGGTTTCGGCTTGTGTGGTGTTGTCGTTTGAGTGTGAATAGCTTAGGTTTAGTATTATAGCCGAGCCGACTACCCCTAAACATATTATGCCAACGTTTAACATATTAATTCCATGCATAAGTGTATCAAAACCTTTCAATTGTTTATTTTACACTCTTATTATGGGAATATTTTTTTGGTTTTATTCAATATGACTAAATTTAAAAAACCCCTTAACAAATATCTTTTTGTATGCTATAATATTATAGCATAGGAGCGTATTTTTTTAGGCAAAATATATACATATCATAGAGGTTAGTGCTTAGCTGAAAGGAGCAGTTGAATGAGCAATAAAGACAAAGATAATAAAAATCTTCCCGATGATGATTACTATTACGATGATGACGAATACTACGATGACGACGAGTATTACGACGATGACGAGTACTACTATGAAGATGATGAGGATTTCGAGGAAGAACAAGAAATTCCTAAAAAACAAGTGAGTAAAAACAGTGACGCTATTGCAGAAGAAGAACAACAAAGTTCTCCCGTTGAGCCTACCACTGATAACATTAATAATAGTATAGATGATGATGACAAATCAAATGTGTATTATGAAGATAATACCAACACCGATGATGTGGACAAAAAGAAAATAAATTTTTCCATGCCTAACTTTAAAAGAAAAACCTCTAAAAATGATACTCCTACTAGGGCTAAAGGCAGAAAAAAATCCCCATTGTATTACCTATGGTTGGCATTTAAAAAGCTAATAACTTTAGTCGGTACTACCATAATTTCAATATTCTTGATACTTGTAATTACTGGTACTGTGTGCGTGGTTGCTTTTGTAATATATGTCCTAAGCTTTATGGATACCACCACGGACGTTAGCTTGACAGAGTATGAAATGTCTTATGCCTCTTATATATATACCGTGGACAGCGACGGCAACGAAGATTTGGTATACAAAGTTAAAGCCTCAAACGGTGAACAACGTATACCTATTACCATAGACCAAATACCTCAACACGTTAGAGATGCTTTCGTGTACACCGAGGACGAACGTTTCTACTCCCATGACGGTATGGATATGAAAAGAACTTTAGGTGCTTTCGTAAACATCTTTACGGGTATATACGACTCCAACCAAGGTGGTTCGACTATTACCCAACAGCTAGTTAAAAACGTAACTGGTGAATCCGAGGTAAGTTCTCAACGTAAGATTAAAGAAATCTTCCGTGCTATGCAACTAGAAAAGAAGTATCCTAA
>CAYXNU010000161.1:0-3946 GCA_964466485.1 uncultured Ruminococcus sp. | reverse complement strand
GACGCTCTAAGACGTTCAGTAAATACCGTACCTGCAAACATCGTTAAGGATATGGGTATGGAAACAGTGTTCGACTACTGTAAGAATAAACTAGGCTTTAACTTAGTATCCCCTGAAGATGCCTCCAACGGTGTCGGAGATATGACTTACTCATCACTAGCGGTAGGTGGTCTATACGGTGGTACTAGCATAGAAGACCTTGTAAACGCTTATATGCCTTACGGCAACGGCGGTTACTTTAAGGATGCTCACGTTATCGCTAGAATAGAAAACAGTGCTACTGGTGAAGTTATCCTAGATAACACAGTCGGCAAAGAACAAGTTATCGATGAGGAAACTTCTTACGTTATGAACAAGCTACTTAGACAGGTTGTAACTAGTGGTACTGGTAAGGCTGCTAACCTAAGCAACAAGACAGTTTGTGGTAAGACTGGTACTACTTCCGACTTTAACGATATTACTTTCGTTGGTCTAACTGAAGACTTCGTTAGTGGTATTTGGGTAGGTTACGATACACCTTACGGACTATCACCTAGTTTGAGTTCTGCTCAAATTTGGAACAACGTAATAGGTGGCTACGCTAACAGCTTAGATACTGGTGCTGAATACCCAGAATGTGACTCCGTAATAGAAAGCAAGTTCTGTACTTCTACTGGCTTGATAGCTAACAACGGTTGTCCAAAGTCCGCAGACGTTGGCTACTATAAGTCATCTAATGCTACTACCTGTGGTAAACACTACTAATTCTCTTTGAGATGCATTATAAGGGCGGATGGATTCTATCCGCCCTATTCTATTAACGCAAATTCGATAATAAAATTTGCGTTATATTAAATGGAAAGGATTTTTTAATATGAATAGTTTTAAAATAGTATGCCCTTGCCACTTCGGTTTGGAAAGTGTGCTAAAGTTTGAGGTTAATAAAATCGGGGGAGAAAATATCACTGTAAGCGACGGTAGGGTGTCTTTTGAGGGTGACTTTTCTATGGTGGCTCGTGCTAACTACTGCTTAGCTACCGCCGAAAGAGTATTGATAGAACTAGTACAGTTTAAGGCTAACACTTTCGATGACTTGCTATACGCTATGAGAACCCTCCCATTAGAAGAATACATCGGCAAACACGATGCCTTCCCTGTAAAGGGCTACTCTTTAAATTCAAAGCTAAAGAGCGTTCCAGCGTGTCAGAGGACTATTAAAAAAGGTGCTGTGGATAGGCTTTCCGAAAAGTATGGTGTATCCTACCTTGAGGAAAATGGTGCTACCGTTCAAATACAGTTTTCCATTATGAATGATATTTGCACAATCTATCTAGATACCAGTGGACAGGGCTTACACAAGCGTGGCTACAGAAAAGTATCCAACTTAGCACCTATAAAGGAAACCCTCGCTAGTGGCATAATAGACCTCGCTAGGGTTCGCCCCGACAGCATAGTCTGTGACCCATTCTGTGGTAGCGGTACTATACTAATAGAATCCGCCTTGAAAGCTTTAAACATTGCCCCCGGAATTAACAGGCACTTCTCCGCTGAACGTTGGCAAATGAGCAACCCTAAAGTTTGGAAAGACGAACGCACCCGTGCTATAGACTTAGTAAACAAGTCCGCTACCTTTGAGGCATACGGCTACGACATAGACCCAGAGGCTGTAGAACTCACTCTTAGCAACGTTGCTAAAGTTGGCATAAAAACTAGAATACACGTTAAACAAGGCGACGTGGCTAACTTTAAACCTATACAGGATAGCATTACCATTTGCAACCCACCCTATGGCGAAAGACTATTAGAGATTAAACAGGCTGAAGAACTATACACCATCATGGGAGAACACTTCGGCAAGGGCGGTAGCAACCCTAGCTATATAATATCCCCACATGAGGACTTTGAAAACTTCTTCGGCAAAAAGGCTGACAGACGCAGAAAACTCTACAACGGCATGATAAAATGCCAACTATTCATGTACTTTAAATAATATTAACATACATTTGATAAAACAATTGTAGGGAACGGCGATTCGCCGTTCCGTTTTTTGTTTATAGTAAATAAAAAAAAATCGGAACGCCGTGGGTGGCGTTCCGCAGTTTTGCAAAGCAAAATTTTATTACTTAGTATTTTTTTCTCTGTTTTCTAGAGAAGCCCTAATGAAGTCCGCAAAGAGTTTTTGTGGCTTGTTAGGTCTAGACTTAAACTCTGGGTGGAACTGTACACCTATAAACCAAGGGTGGTCTTTAATCTCAACTATTTCCACAAGCTTTTCGTCAGGGGATAGACCTGCAAGGGTTAGCCCAGCCTTAGTTAAGATGTTTCTGTACTGGTTGTTGAACTCCCAACGGTGTCTGTGACGTTCATAGATAAGTTCTTCGCCATATATGCTATATGTCTTAGAAGATTTATCCAACTTGCAAGGGTATAGACCTAATCTCATAGTACCGCCCTTTTCAGTGATATCTTTCTGTTCGTCCATAATGTCAATAACGTTGTACTCAGTGTTTTTGAACTCTGTGGAGTTAGCATCTTTAAGCCCTGCAACGTTTCTAGCGAACTCTACTACAGCCATTTGCATACCTAGGCATATACCGAATAGAGGTACTTTATTCTCTCTAGCATAGCGTATGGACTCAATCATACCCTCGATACCTCTGTCACCAAAGCCACCTGGAACGATAATACCATCGCACATAGATAGCATTTCTTTAGCGTTTTGACGGGTAATTTCTTCCGAGTTTATCCAAAGGATGTTTACTTTAGCATCGTTAGGGATACCGCCATGTCTTAGGGATTCCGCAACGGATAGATAAGCATCTTGTAAAGCCACATACTTGCCAACTAGTCCTATAGTTACTTCCTTGTGAGCATTCTTCTGCTTTTCAACCATTTCTTTCCACTCAGTAAGGTTAGGCTTTCTAATTTCCAAACCTAGGTGGTGACATACACAGTCAGCCAATCCTTCATCTTCTAGCATTAGAGGCACTTCGTATAGAGATGGTGCTGTTAAGTTAGGGATAATATCTTCTTTTCTAACGTTACAGAATAGGCTTAACTTTTCGGAAATATCCTTAGGAATTTCGCTCTCTGTACGACAAACTATAACGTTTGGTTGTATACCCAAAGATAGCAACTGCTTAACGGAATGTTGTGTAGGTTTAGATTTTAGTTCGTTAGAACCTGCAATAAATGGCAACAACGTAACGTGAATGTACATAGCATTGTTTCTACCTACTTCTGTTACGAACTGGCGAATAGCCTCTAAGAAAGGAGTACTTTCTATATCGCCGACAGTACCGCCTATTTCGGTAATTACCACATCGGAATTAGTGGACTTTCCTACACGATATATTCTGTCTTTAATCTCGTTAGTTATGTGTGGAATTACTTGCACAGTGCCACCTAAATAATCTCCACGGCGTTCCTTATTTAGCACGTTCCAATAGATTTTACCTGTAGTTACATTAGAGTTTATTGAGAGATTCTCATCAATAAAACGTTCATAGTGTCCGAGGTCTAAGTCGGTTTCAGCACCGTCATCAGTTACGAAAACCTCTCCATGTTGGTATGGACTCATAGTACCAGGGTCTACATTTATATATGGGTCAAACTTTTGTATAGTTACCTTGTATCCCCTAGCCTTTAATAGCCTACCCAATGATGCAGCAGTAATACCCTTTCCTAAACCAGATACTACACCGCCTGTGACGAATACATACTTTACTGACATAATTATAAATCCTCCATTACCATTTTTATAAATACATACTACTCTTATTATACTATTTTTTTTTAGGAAATACAAGTGTTTTTTTAAATTTAACGTTTATTTGAACCCTTTGCATAAATTAACAAAAATTCGGTATAGTTACGCTAGTTTTAAAAAAATAAAAATTTTTTTAAAAAAAGTATTGACAAATCCAAAAAGATGTGGTACAATAGTCTACGTTGCAGGATTGCAACT
>CAYXNU010000160.1:0-4021 GCA_964466485.1 uncultured Ruminococcus sp. | reverse complement strand
AATGAGTAGATAGTACTGTCGGTAGTAGTACCGAACGCAAAGAATACGAAGTTTAACATCTTAGCGAAGATACTATCGGGAACACCGAACGCACCCATTAGTATGATAGAGATAATTATTTGAGTTAAGTTACCATCTAATACGGCAGAGAACGCTCTAGCATAACCATTCTTTAGTGCTGTATCTATAGACTTACCTTTTGCAAGTTCTTCCTTAATACGTTCACAAGTAATGATGTTAGCATCTACACCCATACCAATAGATAGGATAATACCCGCAATACCCGGAATAGTTAGAGTATTACTAGGCATAAAGCTGAAGTATCCCGAAACTACTGCTAAAGTACCAGCAAGTTGTCCTACTAGGGCGATATCAGCGACTAAACCAGGTAGTCTGTATAGTACCACCATATATATTGCAATAGCTATAAAAGCGATTATACAGCTTAAAACCATGGCATTTAAAGCACCGTTACCCAGTGTAGGTGAGATAGTCTTAAAACTAGCAGTTTCTAGATTAAAAGGTAAAGCGCCACTGTTAATCTTATCTGCTAAGCTTTTAGCGTCGTCGTACTCGAAGTCACCTTGAATGATAGCTTTACCATCTGTTATGTGTGCGGATACTGTAGCAGAACTTACACAAGTATCGTCCATCCATATAGAGATGTAACCGTTATCCTCGTAGAGTTCACCAGTAGCATCTGCGAACTTAGTAGCACCGTCGTCGGAGAACTCAAGGGATACTACATACTCTCTGTTGCCTGTAGTGTCGTCAGTAATGCTACCAACGTAAGCGTTAGTAACGTCAGTACCCTCTAGGATAGTCTTATCTACATCGTAGTCAGTACCCTCAATGAAACGTAACATTGCAGTTTCGCCTAACTCCTCAACGGCACTTTCTGGGTCGAAATCAGTTTCACCAGACTGCCATGGGAAACGCACGATAACTCTATCGTTGTTGTAGTCAACGTAGGTTTCGCTGTCGTTAATACCTAAAGAGGTTAAACGTACTTTCATAGTTTCCATAACAGCATCTAGCTGTTCGTCTGTAGCATCGATGTCGTCACCTGCGGGAGTGAATGCAACGTCAACACCACCTTGAATATCAATACCTAGTCTTATATCGCTCAATGATTTTATGTAAGTGGTAGATATATCACCATACCAATTTTGCAAACCAAAGTACACTGAACAGCTAAAAACAGCTATCAATATAAACACGATAAAGAAGACTGGCTTTTTAATCTTCTTATTCAAACTTAAAAACCTCCTAAAAATATGATTAAATTAATAATAGTATTAATATTTTTGTGGAACGCTTAAAAAGCGTTCCTACATAGATACGTTATTTGGATGTTTAATTAAACGTTAATCTCTGCCTTTTCGCCGAGTAAATCTTTGTTAGCCTCTAGGACTGGCTTAACACATTCATTAACGAACTCCTCTACCTGTTGAGGTGCTAGACCTGTAAAGTTTTCTGGGACTAGAATGTTGTCAATCTCCTCTTGAGAAATCATGAACATAGGGTCAGCTACTATTAAGTCGCAAAGGTTGTTCTTGTTGCCATAAACCTTAACTTGTTCACCAGCCATCATAGAATACTTTCTAATCTGTTCATGGAGTTCTTGTCTGTTACCGCCCTTTTTAACGGCATCCATCATGATGTTTTCAGTAGCCATAAAAGGTAGTTCGTTCATAACTCTTTGGCGGATAACCTTATCGTAAACTACTAAACCATCAGTAACGTTAAGCATAATGTTTAGTATAGCATCTACACCTAGGAAAGCTTCAGCTACAGAGATTCTCTTGTTAGCGGAGTCGTCAAGAGTTCTTTCAAACCATTGAGTACCACTAGTAAATGCAGGGTTTAGACTATCTACCATTACATAACGTGCTAAAGATGTGATTCTTTCACAACGCATAGGGTTTCTCTTGTAAGCCATAGCAGATGAGCCTATTTGACCCTTTTCAAAAGGTTCTTCCATCTCTTTAAAGCTTTGTAGTATTCTCATATCGTTGGAGAACTTGCTACAAGATTGTGCTATACCACATAGGGTACTTACTACTTGATAGTCCATCTTTCTAGAGTAAGTCTGTCCTGATACTGGTACTACATTCTTAGGGTCGAATCCCATTTCTTCAGCAATCATGCTTTCTAGTTGTTTAACCTTAGCAGTATCGCCATTGAATAGTTCCTTAAAGGATGCTTGTGTACCTGTAGTACCCTTAGAACCTAGTAGACTTAAGTTTTGGATTCTAAAGTCTAGTTCTTGTAAGTCCATTAAGAGTTCGTTAGTCCAAAGAGTAGCTCTTTTACCTACAGTAGTTAGTTGTGCAGGTTGTAGGTGAGTATATGCCAAACATGGTAAATCTTTGTACTTGATAGCAAAATCGGAAAGTTGTGCTATTACGCTAACTAGTTTCTTTTTAACTAGTTGCATAGCGTCACGCATGATAATAACGTCTGTGTTATCACCAACATAGCAAGATGTAGCACCCAAATGAATAATAGGCTCAGCCTTAGGACAAGCTTTACCATAAGCATAGACGTGTGACATAACATCGTGACGGCAAACCTTTTCACGTTCTTTGGCTACCTCATAGTCGATGTTTTCAACGTTTGCTTCCAACTCGTCAACTTGTTCTTGAGTTACATTCAAGCCAAGTTTCATTTCTGCTCTAGCAAGAGCCACCCAAAGTCTACGCCAAGTAGTGAACTTTTTATCTGCTGAGAAAATGTATTGCATTTCCTTACTAGCGTACCTTGTACAGAATGGGCTTTCGTAACTATTATAATTACTCATAATAAAAACTCCTTAACAATTTTAAAATTTTGCATATAGATTTATTCTAACACATATATAGATATTTTTCAAGGAAATTTTTAAAAAATATCCAATCTTTTCGCAAAAAGCTATTAATATAATGATAATCCCTAAAGGGTTAATCTTTTCTAATTCTAGCCTCACCAGAGTTTAAAACCCTAGTAGAACCATCTTGAAACATAACTAACAACCCTGCGGAGTTGTCTATATCCATAGCAGTAGCGTAAGTATCCACACCATGTTCGGATACTATAACCTTTTCCCCGATAATGAGAGAACGCTTTTTATAGTCCTCTAGGAAAGACCTATCTTCTATGTGTTGCATTTCTAGGTAGACGTTATTAAATACTTCTGCTATTAGTTGGCTACGAGACAACTTTAAACCCGTTTCGTCCTCTATGGATGTAGCTATGTTAGATAGTTCGTCATTGAATACACCCTTAATAGAACGCACGTTAATGCCTATGCCTACTACAGCATATGAGAAAGAGTTAGTTTCAAAGTCTAAAGCACCCTCTGTAAGAGTACCACTAATCTTTTTGCCATTTAAGAATATATCGTTTACCCATTTAATCTTACTATTGCTACCGCATAGGGTGTCTATAGCTTTAGATATTGCTACTGCCACACATGAAGTAATCAATTGAGAAGTTTCTATACTAGTTTTAGGTCTTAGTATAAAGCTCATATATATACCCGTTCCCGACGGAGATTCAAAGGCTCTGCCCATTCTACCCTTGCCACTAGTCTGCTTATCTGCAACTACTAGCGTATATTCGGGAGCGTTATCTTTAGCTAAGTCTTTAGCATAATCGTTAGTAGAGTCTATAGTGCTAAATAGGTGTATAGGAGTATCTTTTAGGGGTGGTATTAGGTGTTCTACTATGTCACTTTTAGAGAGTATGTCTACACCTTTAGGAATCATATAGCCTAGCCTCTTAGACGATACTATCTCAACTCCCTCAGCTTTAAGGTTGTTTATACACTTCCAAATAGCGTTTCTAGTAACTTGTAGAGTGTCCGCAATGCTCTCCCCCGAAACGTATTCACCTTTGTTGTCTAACAGTATCTGTAATATTTTATCTTTACTACTCATAATAAATTCACCAAATCTTTACACTTTCATAGTATGTATATTAAGAACATCCTAGTGTAGGATGTTACATTACTATACTATAATATCATAATTTAGGCAAA
>CAYXNU010000159.1:0-4060 GCA_964466485.1 uncultured Ruminococcus sp. | reverse complement strand
GACAATTCGCCGTTCCGCTATGCGATAGCAATAAATTTTTCTTTTCCACTATATATTGACATTTTCAAGGGGATACTGTATAATTATAGCACGAAACCCTTAATGTATAAGCCAAAATATTTGGAGGTATATGGTATGAAAAAGTTATCAATATTTTTATTGCTAGTGACGTGTTTTACTAGTTTAACATCATGTTCCGACAAAATAAACCTATCAGGGAACGAAAATACTGAAGCCATTAGTTACAATGGAGTTTGGTATCCTCGAGAAGATTTCTACTGTGCTGAAGATGATATGATAGAACTAGGTCGTGTTGACGGTGGTGGTATTGCTTATGGTATCGGTTTAGAGGACATACCAAAGTATATTTTTATTTATGGGTATGATAACAGCGGATGTTTTATTGCAGAGGGTTGTTCAGTGCCAACCAGCGGAAAGATTACTAAAGTTTTAGTAGACCCAGCAATTCGTGGTGACAAGTCTAAGTATCTTTCCACGGATGACGAAATAGCTGTAGTGCAAGATTTAGTAAACATATCAGGGGAGGAGCAGACCTATGCTGTAGATAATTACTATTCAAATGGAAATAGTTTCTACTATGTGTACAATGATAGCAACGTATCTTGTAAGGCTAACTATGGCGGATATGTTGCATATACTCATGGAACATGGATATATGCTCCACCTGAAAGCTCACCTACACGTACAGACGATGCTCCCAACAGTGTAACCATAGATGCCATAGCCATTGAGGACGAAGATTTAATAGATAGAATATGCCAAACAGATATCGCAAAAGATATCTCCGATGTAAATTAAAAAATGGAACGTCAATTTGCCGTTCCACTTTTTTATATTTGCTATTTTAATATACTATTCTTTAGGGCGATAGCGTCTAAGATATTTATAGAGCCGTCGCTGTTTATATCGGCTAGGGAAGTATCCTTAAGGGTGCTAACACCTAGGATATGTTTTTTAAGCATTAGCAAATCCAAATAGTTTGCAGAGCCGTCGCCGTCCACATCGCCTAGGGTGGTGTTGTTGTAGTATACGGTTATAGTCTTGTAAGTTATATCCAAATCCGAACCGTTATCGGAATCCTTTTCGGAGGATGCCCACCACTGTTGAATTTCAAACTTGTTACTAGCGAAGTTTCCCACGACTTCTTCTAAGTCGGAGTTGGAGAAGTAGCCATCAAAGGGGACTTCTATAGTTTGAGAAGTCTTGCTAAAGGAGAACCTTTTACAAGCCCAACCGCTGTCCAAAATGACACCTATACCGCCACCGCCATACCAGTACTGTGACCCTTGATTGCTACTGCATTCAGTTTCTATAACTATCTTAGAGATGTTTTCGGGGTTGTCTAAGTTTAGTACTATGTTGCCGTCGCTGTCGGTGTAGTCGGATGCGTTAAAAGTCACAGTAGTGAAAGTAGGGGTTTCTTGAGGGGTGTAAATATCCACATCGTCGAAAGCGTTGGAGTTGTCGCTAACTACTATATGTACCACAGATAGCGAGGGCAAATCCACATTGAAACTATTTCCTTGAATGTTATCAATCTTGTCAAGGACTACTATATCGGAAGAACCGTCCACTATGCCGTATACTACAGCGGACTTGTAATCACTGCTAGAGTTTTCTAAGTTTATAGTAGCGATTTCGTCGTTTTGGGTATCCTTGTTAGTAACTACTATATCCACTTTAGAATCGTCATTGCCGTCTATGGAGGCGTAAGCATTAGACTTAGAGTTGTCTTCTATAGAGGTTTCGAGTAAGGTATCGCCAAAGGTTGAACCGTTGCCGTCATAGTTGGTAAATAGGTTAATACCAGAGTATGCATAAGGCGAACCGTTTTCGCAATCCCAGTAAGTAGCAAGGTATACACCGTTGTCAGCAAAGCAACCTAAAGCTTCAGCTTCAGCGATAGCACCCTCTATCTGATTTCCACCGTAGAAGTTGTATTCAGATATTGCCAACTTAGTATCGGGGTAGTAAGTATCTATAGCATTTTGAACGTTTGGGAGTATAGGTAAATCATCGGGATACCACTGTTTCATTTCGCCAATCCAACTGTTTTCAACGTAGTTTTCGTCATAGAGAGTTCTTACACCTTGTAATATTCCCTCTTGAGTACTAGTATCTTGAGCGTAGTAGTGTATATCTAGGTAGTCTATTAAGCGAGAGCCGTTTTCGTCACTAGCTTTTTTCATTTCATCTAAGTAGTAGTCTATGAACCAGTTGTAGTTGCCTTGTGCCTTGATGGTATCCCATTCACCGTCGTTGGTGTCAAGGCTGTCGAACCTTTTATATGATAGATACCCCCAAAATGCCCCACCGAAAACGTCAGCGTTGGGGTCTATACTTTTTACTACTTTAGCCAAATCTATAGACTTGTCTATAAACTCTTTCATAGATACGGGGTCGCTGTGTAGGTAAGGGTGGGTGTCGTTCCAGAGGGCGGGTTCATTGTCAAGGCTGTAGCCTTGAATACCAGTATCAGTAGTAGAATCTCCCAAAGTTTGCACTAGATAGTTTACATATTCGTCCATATATACCACACCGTCGTCAAGGTCGGGAGTTAGACTTAGCACACCGTTTTTGGTATTTTCAACCTTGTTCCAACGGCTAGAGGGTGCAGTTTCGTCCTCGCTTACCGAACCGTTAGCGTCAGCGGATACATAACCAGCCATCTGTAGGGTAGTGAACTTGTAACCTATGTCATGTTTTTGGCAGTCCTCGGATAGCCTAATAGCACACGCTCCCGAAACTGTAGAGGCTGATAGGTAGGTATCGGAACTATTTTTCCAGTCCTCACCTGCGTTGGAGTAGTTAGTTTCCCAGTTGTAGCCAGTGTACCTATTACCCCCTTGACGTACAGCTGTGGTAGTTACGGTGTTTAGGTCGGCACTTTCGTTTACGCCGTATATGTAAGGGCTAATCTCTTTTTTTTCGCCAGAGAGGTTAACGTTAAAAACCGCCTTGTAAGAGTTTTCGTCGGCGGTAGCATTGATAAGTCCCATGTTGCCTATAATAGCCATTGCACATAGAAAAGCACTTATTCTAGATGTTTTTTTATCCATTAAAATTTTCCTTTCAGTGTAAAGAACTGCTATTTGCTGTTCTGTATTTTTTTTATAATTTATATAGTATATTATAATAGTTTTTTTCCACAATGTCAATAAAAAGTAAAGAACCATTGAAATTTGTATATATTTGGGACATTAAAATAATTGTGGTTCACAAAATCCCCTTGATTTAAAGATAATCCTATGTTATAATATTAGAGCAGAAGTTTTTAGTTATGCGTGTAATTTTTTAGTTATTAGAGGTATTTTTTTAATGAATATTTATATTATAACGGGTCACTATGGTGTAGGAAAGACTAATATATGCGTAAATATGGCTATGTATCTTTCTACCATAGACCACTCTAAAGTTTCGGTTATAGATTTAGATACTGTAAATCCATACTTTCGCACTGCCGACTTTGAAAGTTTGTTCGGTGAAAACGACATAAAACTAATAAGTTCGGTATATGCCAATTCCAACCTAGATACTCCTGCTATAACCTTTGGTATAGAAAGCATTATAAAAAGCAGTACTAACCCTAACGATTCACTAATAATAGACGTGGGGGGAGATGACACTGGTGCGATAGCTTTAGGGCAGTTCGCCGAAATGTTGTTATCTTGTGGCGAAAACTTGAATATGTTTTACGTTGTAAATGCATATCGCTACTTAACCGCCAACCCAAACGATTCTTTACAGCTTATGAAAAGCATAGAGTTTGCATCGAGGCTAAAACATACTGGTATTATTAACAATTCAAACTTAGGTGTTGAAACCACCATACAAACCGTGGAAAGTTCCAGAGCCTTTGCCGAAACTCTCTCTAAAGAGAGCGGTTTGCCAGTGGTAGCTACTTGTTATCCTGAAAGTGCTTTAAGTGACATTACAACTAACACTAAGGGTAACTTTTTTATCAAAAGATATGTTATGCCCATTTGGGAACAAAACTAACATATTAATTCCATAAAGCTTTTTTTAGCGAATATTTTTT
>CAYXNU010000158.1:0-4101 GCA_964466485.1 uncultured Ruminococcus sp. | reverse complement strand
GCTTTTCCTTAACTTCGTTATCAGTAAAGATAGCCTTTACACCATTTTGGCAATCATCAAAGTTGCCCTTAATAGCACAAACACCAACGTTTGCACCCTCTTGTGTAGTCATTTGACGTTTTTGCATTGGAGATACACCATCTTCGGGATAGAATACCATAATCTGTGTACCCTCAACATCTTTAAAGCCCTCAAGAGCAGCCTTACCAGTATCACCAGAAGTTGCTACTAGGATTACTACTTTCTTGTCTACATTTAGCTTTTTAATGGATGTAGTTAAGAAGTATGGTAGTATTTGTAGAGCCATATCCTTGAATGCACAAGTAGGGCCATGCCAAAGTTCTAGCATATAAGTGCCATCGAATAGGTGTGCAATCTCTGCTATATTTTCAGTATCGAAACTTTTAGTAGTGTAAGCATTGTCTGTGCAATAATGGATTTCAGCATCTGTAAAGTCTGTTAGATACTTCTTGAATACGTTAAAGGCTCTATCAGCGTAAGACATATTAGCCATATCGCTAATTTCGTGTAAAGTTATAGTAGGAATCTCACTAGGTATGAATAGTCCACCCTCAGCGGAAATTCCTTGAGATATAGCTGTAGCACTATCTACTTTGATTGAGCTATTTCTAGTACTTTTATAAAACATAAAAATCACCCTTAATTAAATTTAATATATTGGGATATATATCCCCAAATTGGTAGTATCAAAAGCATTTGGATAGTATTGAATATCCAAAACGTTTTGATGTTCATCTATGGTAACTTCCGCTACGTCAAAACGTGGTTGAAGTTTTATAGTTCTTTCAGCACAAAAGTGTGACGCTGTCTTAACGATACACTTTTTCTTGTTTTTAGTTATCGCTTGAAAACCTGTAGTCAATGAACCACTTATGCGAGTTTTCACCTCGATAAATAGAACGTATTGGTTATCACAAGCAATGATATCTATTTCGCCACCATGGATAGTATAGTTTCTATAAGCCACTTCAAAGCCTAGGTTTGTTACATATTGGCACACAGCGACTTCTCCTAAGTTCCCGATATGTTTATTATAGCTTGTCATAGAACTTTTTTAAAAACGATGGTCTATGGATTTCGCACTCACCAAACTGCGTAAGCATTTGATAGTGTAACTTAGTGCCATAGCCTTTATGCTGTTCAAAAGCATAGTTAGGATACTTCTCAGCCATTTCTATCATATATCTATCCCTAGATACTTTTGCTAATATAGAAGCCCCCGCAATAGAAAAAGACTTGCCATCTCCATGGACTACGGTTTGCACTGGGATATCTAAATAGGGAGCGGTATTGCCATCCACTATGACTAAATCGGGCTTGATAGGTAGCCCCTCGACTGCCCTTTTCATAGCCAACATTGCGGCGTTTAAGATGTTAATTTCTTCAATCTCTTGAACGGTGGCAGTAGCCACACAGTAACACATACACTTAGAAATTACCTCATCGAATAGCATATCTCTTTTCTTAGCGGAAAGTTTTTTGCTATCGTTTAAGCCCTCAATGTAAGCAGTTTCGTCAAAGATTACAGCACCCGCAAAAACATCACCAGCTAAACATCCACGTCCTGCCTCATCAACGCCACAGATAATTTTGTGGTCTTTTCTAAATTCATTATCGAAAGCTATTAAATCATTTGAGATGTTCATATATTAAAACCTCTATTCATTGTTAGCTACTATAGACTTTGGAGTTTCTAAAGTAATTCTACCGAGTTTGCCACCCCTAAACTCATCCATGACCATAATAGATGCTCTTTCGGTATTTACCTCACCACCAGATATTAACATACCTCTTTTGCGACCTACCTTTTCAAGTAGAGAGATACCGTTATCTTCTGGGGATATATCTATCTTGTAACGCTCTACTAAAGCCTTAGGGTAGTTTTCCGCTAAGTTTTCTAGTAACATCATAGATAGAGTTTCAAGGTCTATAACGTCGTCTTTAACAGCACCAGTAAAAGCCAACTTATGAGCGACTGTTTGGTCTTCAAACTTAGGCCAAAGTACCCCCGGCATATCCAACATTTCGACGTTATCGCCAAACTTTACCCACTGTTTAGTACGAGTAACCCCTGGGCGGTCTTCTACTTTGGCACGTTTGCCACCAGCCATTTTATTAATAAAAGATGACTTTCCAACGTTAGGGATACCAACTATCATAATTCTAAGAGGTACTCCCACCATGCCTTTGTTTTCACGCCTAGAAACCAACTCTTGCAAAACTTGAGTTTTTAAAGTAGGCAAAAAGGATTTAACACCCTTACCACTTTTACAATCTATAGGGAGTACCGCAGATACTCCGAGTTTTTTATAATATTCAATCCATTGGTTGGTTACGTTAGGGTCAGCCAAATCGGATTTGTTTAATAATAACATTTTAGGTTTACCCTTAACCATTCTATCCATTTCGGGGTTTCTACTGGAAAAAGGTATTCTAGCGTCTAATATTTCCACTACACCATCAACCAAAGAGAGATTTTCCTTAATCATTCGGCGAGTTTTAGCCATATGTCCTGGAAACCATTGAATATTTTTAACTTCCATAATAAAAATCTCCTTTCAGAACGGAACGTGAACTTTTAATAACGGAACGGCGAAACACCGTTCCATACGTTGCATTAATCTAAAGTACCAAACTTTTCAAGAGGTGAAATTCTTAGTACTACTTTTCCTATTATGTCATTAACGTCTACTAAGCCAATTTCGTTGCTACGGCTATCTTTAGAAACACTTCTGTGGTCGCCTAATACAAACACATAGCCATCTGGCACTGTAATAGGGTACTCAAAAGCGAACTCATCATTTTGAGTTAAATCGTTTATGTAAGGCTCGTTAATAACTTCGCCATCTATAATTACGTTACCAGTTTCAAAGTCTATATCTACAGTTTGACCGGCAACCGCAATAACACGCTTAACTATAGTCTTATGTAAGCCATCTGCAACTACAACATCATCCACTTGACCATCATTGTCAGTATCTGCAAGGAGGTGAGCATTTTCGGCATCTATAATAATTATATCTTTTTGTTTTGGGGTATTGTAAAAGGTAGAAGATACTATTAGTTTGTCATCTTGTACCAAAGTAGGTTCCATAGAAGTACCTTGAACAGAAGCCACCTTAAATACGAATGTAAATATAAGTATTACAGTAAATATCGAAAACAACACAGACTCTATCATATCGCAAAGTTCATTAAAAACCTTAGAACCTTTTTTTGTGTTATCCTCGGTGCTGTCATTGTTTTGGCTATCGTCAGTGTCAACTTTGTTTAAAGTTTCTTTATCATTATCATTTAAATCATTCATAAGATATCATCCTCCGAACTTTGCAGTATAGCAAAAAAGGGACTTAACGTCCCTCCTTTACAATGAGAAAGACGGTATTAAATGACCGTCCAAAATTAACGGATAGCCTCTTTAACCTTAGCAGCCTTACCCACTCTATCGCGTAGATAATATAACTTAGCTCTGCGAACTTTACCTTTTCTAACTATTTCTACCTTATCAACGATAGGTGAATGTACAGGGAATACTCTCTCAATGCCACAGCCGTGAGCAACACGTCTAACAGTGAAAGTTTCGTTAATTCCACCATGTTTCTTAGCGATGATAGTACCCTCGAATATTTGAATTCTGTACTTATCGCCTTCCTTAATTCTTACATGAACCTTAACAGTATCACCAATGTTTAGTTCAGGTGTTTCAGCCTTTAGGCTGTCTTGAGAAATAAGCTTTAATGCGTCCATTTTTTAAATCCTCCTAAATAATTCCAAACGTTCCTGTAATGATACTTTTTTAAGCAGTACAAGTCAAATGAAACTCCACCATTTCGGGATTTGTTTCTTCTTAATGCTTTAAACATCAAACACAGAGGGACGTTCAATTTAATGTCATATAATGGCATTAATCCTCATTGAACTTTTAGAGTACAAGCCCAACGGATTTCAAATGCTTTATTATCATACCATATATTAAAAGAAAATGCAAGTGTTTTTGAAAAATTTCCATGATATTTTTTTATTTCCTATATGAAGTCTTTTCCATCTGTGGAAATTATTCTATCTCTAATGTAGCGAACG
>CAYXNU010000157.1:0-4147 GCA_964466485.1 uncultured Ruminococcus sp. | reverse complement strand
CATGTTGACCGAGAGCTGGACCAACTGGTGGTGCAGGTGTTGCCTTACCTGCTGGAATTTGTAGCTTAATATAACCTACTACCTTTTGTGCCATAGTTTAATTCCTCCTAGAATGTGGTAAAGGCGAAACTGTTTGATAAGTTTCTCCCACTAGGAACTTTTCGAGAAAGTCCCCTTTGAATTTAACCGCAATAGAATACTAGATAACATACCTTTGCGGAACGTACAAAAAATTAATCTTCAACTTTAATTACTTGATTGAGCTTAACGGTAACTTCACTAGGTCTGTGACCAACCATAGCGATAAGAACAGTAACTATTCCCTCAGCTATATCAATCTTTTGAACAGGACCGGAAAGTCCATCCATAACAGTACCCGAAATGCGAACCATATCGCCCACTTCAAAGTCAACCTCAATGATAGGTTTTTGGTCTTCCTTAGAAAGCCCAACGCCCATAGCAAGTACTTCTTTTTCGGTTATAGGTGTAGGTTTTGAGTCTGGACCAACGAAACCTGTTACTCCTCTAATACTCTTAACTATGTGCCAAGTATCATCAGTGTATATCATTTTAAGTAGTACATAACCCGGATATGTCTTTCTTTCGACATCCTTAGATTTACCCTTAGTGATTTCTGTAACAGTTTCAGTAGGTACGATTACCGACTGTATCAAATCTTCAAGACCTCTGTTTTTTATAACCGTTTCGATACTCTGTGCGACTTTGTTTTCGTATCCTGAATAAGTATGAATAACATACCATTTTGCTAATTCTGACATTAAAAAAACCTCCAAGTTTAACCGAAACGAACACTATTCACCAGTCCCTAAACTAAGAACAAGTTGAAGAAGTTTAAACAAGCCAGTATCTAGCAAACCAACGAATATTCCCATTAGTACTATAGAACCTAGTACCACAGAAGTGTTGTTGATAACTTTCTTTTTGCTAGGCCAAACGACTTTTTTAAATTCGCTTTTTAAATCTTTAAAATATTTTGCTACCTTACCAGGCTGTTTCTTTTTAGAGTCCTTAGCGTTAGACTGCTTCGAAGCTTTAGCCTTCTCGTCAGGCTTATTGGTGGTCTTAGCCTCTTTTACTTTCTTAGCCATAGAGTGACGACCTCCAATTACTTAGTTTCCTTGTGAAGAGTGTGTTTTCTACAGAACTTACAATATTTGTTCATTTCGAGTCTGTCTGGGTCATTCTTCTTGTTCTTTTTAGTGTTGTAGTTACGTTGTTTGCACTCTGTACAAGCAAGTGTGATTTTTACTCTCATTAGTTGGCACCTCCTGTTTTAATTAACACCACAGCCGATATATATAGCCATATACCCGTGGTTAGACTAACAACAATCGGGTTTTAGGGATTGCTATAGTCCTCGACTTTTAATTCGTTTTAATAATTCTACAGTTTAAAAAACCGCAAAAAAATACACCTTATATTTAAAGGCAATAACATTATACCATACAAAAAACCATCTGTCAAGACATTTTTTTCAACTTAATAAAAAAATTTAAGGAACGGCTATTTGCCGTTCCGAGTATGTATCTATTCTACAATTTTCACTCTACCGACTTTTCTAGGTTTGGTGTGAGGCTGTTCGCCGTCTATGTAGCCCAAAACTACAAAGCATATAGCGGAATAGTTTTCAGGAATTTCCCAACTTTTAAGTAAGTTTTTGCCCTCATCACTTAGGAAAGTTTCCGCACCCCTAGAAACTATACAAGAAGATATTCCTAGTTCTGTAGCTTGTAATACCATGTTTTCAGCACAGCAAAAAGCGTCAGGTTCACGGAATAGAAAGTTATTCTGCCCGAACACTACCACCACTGAAGGTGCCCCATAAAAGCCATTCTTAATGTTTGGGTCGTCTATGGTGCTAGGCTGTTCTTTGGATACATACGAGCCTAACAACTTGCTACGGTCAAACTTTGCAAGGTTCATAATGCCTATCTTAGTAGTTAAATCTCTATTGTGAACACCTACTAACATACTACGTTGTCCGCCACCCGCATTAGGGGCAAAGTTTCCAGCCTCTAGAATGGTTTCTAAATCCTCACGGGATATTTGCTTATCTGTGTACTTGCGTATTGAATGTCTTGCTTTAATAATATCCATTAACATAAATTATATTACCTCCTATAAATCTTTCCAACACTGTGGGTCAGCGGAATACATACTGCCAGTATACCCAAAGGATACCGCAGGACAACCCCTACAATAGCCCTTTAGTTCACATTTAGAACACTTTTCAAAGTTATCAAATAGGCGATACTTGTCAAGGTTTTCGCCTAAGAAAATATCGTATAGGGAATTTTCAAAGACGTTTCCAACTTTGCTATCCATTCGGCGACAGGCGAAAACGTCGCCAGTAGGTAGTATAGTCATATGACCTATACCACAGTGACAGCCATCATATATCAAATTTTTGTCATGCTCTTGCGGAATGGTGAACAAGCCTTTTTCATATAGTAGTAAAGTCCAAAGGTGGTCTTTTAGTTGGAAAGTAGTCTTACAGCCGTTAGCCTTGTGATATTGAAACCTCTCCCAACAAGTTTCCAAAAAGTGTTTGTAGTCTAGTGGTGCTATGTGATATTCTTCGCTTTTTTGGTTGCTAGTAGGACAGTATCTACCAAAGGCGAAAACGTCCACTTGCTTTTTAGCTACTAGGTCTATAATCTGTGGGAACTCATGCATATTCGCACTAGATACCGTAGACATAATAGCACAGTACATCCCAGAATTTTTAATGCAGTCTATCTTGTCTATGGTAGTATCGAAAGAGCCTTGTTTTCTAAAGCTATCGTGGAAATCTCTCATACCATCTATAGATAGCTGATACTTAACACACCCATATGAGTACAACCTTTTACATACGCTGTCGTTCAAGTGGAACGGGTTTCCCATAATAGCAAACCTTATGCTATTCTGCTTTAGTAGTTCGCAAAGTTTCCAAAAGTCTTTGTGGAGTATAGGGTCGCCCCCAGTGATATATAGGTAAGGTGTTCTATTAAGTTTGTTGCACATATCTAAAATGCTAGATATTACTAGTTGCATACTCTCTAATGGCATTTCTATAAGTTCCTTGCAAGTATCCTCTGCGAATATGTAGCAGTGTTTACAGCGTTGGTCGCAAGTGTCAGTTATATGCCATTGAAAAGCAAAGTATGGTTTACTACTCATAAAAAAGTTTTCTCCTATCTATTTTTTGTATATGTTATAATTCCGTGCAATGACAATAAAACTTTATCAAAACACATAACTATATTGATGTACGGAACGGCGAATCGCCGTTCCATACATACATATTGTATAGCAAAAGGAACGCACTAAGCGTTCCCTTTTTGGAATTACTTACTTTCTGGGTCAGCTGAACCACAAGCAGGAGCTGGGTCTTTAGCACCACAAGCACTACCACAAGATGGTGCTGGGTCGCTAGTACCACAAGCAGAACCACTAAAAGCAACTACATTCTTTAGAGTTTCGTTCATCATAGTAATTACTCCTTTCATAAGTTTTATAACATATTGGGTTTCCTTATGCCTATATTATAACATAAAGATATAAGTTTGTAAAGTATGCACTTTTTTATTACAAAGTTACTTTTTGAAACTATTGCGAAACACCGTCAATGCACCTTGACAAAACATTTGTAATGGTATATAATACTCTTATAATATTTTGGGGAGGGGATTATTTATGCTCACAAAAAAAGAGTTGCCTAAGTGTCCAGTAGCGACTACTGTACAGCTTATAAGCAACAAGTGGAAACTCTTGATAATTAGAAACCTTTTACAAGGCACTCAACGTTTTAGCACCTTGCAAAAGACTATACCGGGTATTAGCCAAAAAGTTCTAACCGACAACCTACGCTCTATGGAAAGCGACGGCTTAATCGTTCGTAAGATATACGCTGAAGTCCCACCTAGAGTGGAATACTCTCTAAGTGAACTAGGCAACAGCATGAAACCTATTATAGATGCTATGGCGGTTTGGGGTACGAACTACCAACAAACCTTTATGAAAAGCGTTCCCGATGAGGAATGCTAATCGCTCTACTGAATGGTTTTTTAATACAATATGAGTTCGATATATTGAAACGCATTTTTTATATATCGGAACGCCGTGGGCGGCGTTCCGTACACAG
>CAYXNU010000156.1:0-4206 GCA_964466485.1 uncultured Ruminococcus sp. | reverse complement strand
TCGCCCCAACGGATGTTATCTTTAATAGTTCCCGAAAAGAGTACGTTCTTTTGTAGTACCATACCTACTTCATTTCTAAGGGTTTCTATATCGTAATTCTTAACGTCTACTCCCCCGACCTTTACACTACCGATAGTAGTATCGTATATACGAGGTATCAACTGTACGAAAGTAGACTTTGACGAACCAGTACCACCGATAATTCCAACGGTTTCACCTGACTTAATATCTATATTGATATTCTTTAAGCAAAGGTTATCTTCACGCTTAGAATAGCTAAAGGATACGTTCTCAAACTTTACAGAACCGTCTTTAACTTCTGTGATAGGGTTGTCGCAATTTTTAAGGTCGCTTTCTTCGTCTAGAACTTCTGCAATTCTCTCTATAGAGGCTCTTGACATAGTTATCATAACGAATATCATAGATAACATCATTAAACTCATAAGGATTTGCATACCGTAACTAATCATACTAGTTAGTTGTCCAGTAGTTAAGTCTGTGGAGTTTGTAGTGATGATTAACTTAGCACCTATCCATGCTACTAGTATTAGACAGGCATCCATGCATAGCATCATAACTGGTTGGTTTAGGGATACTAACCTTTCAGCTTTAGAGAATAGCTTGTAAATCTTGTTGGATACTCCCTTAAACTTTTCTATTTCATAGTCTTCTCTAACGAAAGATTTTACTACCCTAATGCCGTGTAGGTTTTCTTGTACTACGTTGTTAAGAACGTCATAGGTTTTGAATACCTTTTCAAAAGTAGGATGTGCAAACTTTACTACTACTGATAGCGTTACTATTAGTATAGGCATTACACATACGAATATAGTAGCCATCTTTGCATTAGTAGTAAAAGCCATGATGATTGCAAATATAAACATTATAGGCGCTCTAACAGCTATTCTAATAACCATTTGGTAGGAGTTTTGCACGTTGGTAATATCTGTAGTTAAACGTGTTACCAAACTAGAAGTTGAAAACTTATCTATGTTTGCAAAGGAGAAAGTTTGTACTCTTTCAAACATAGCTTTTCTTAAGTTTTTAGCAAAACCCGATGAAGCTATTGCAGCGAAGTGTCCAGAGAATGCACCAAACGCTAATGAACACATAGCCATAATAACTAAGAGTACACCGTACTTAACTATCTCGCCCATGTTACCAGGGGTAACTCCCCTATCTATAAGGTAAGCCATATAGAATGGTAAAAGTACTTCCATGATTACTTCGCCAGTAACTAGCACAGGTGACAATATTGACGCTTTTTTGTACTCTTTAACGTATGATAATAACTTTTTTACCATAAGATTTTCCTTTCTTTGTAGATTAAATTTGTAAGTTGCCTAACAATCAGCAATGAATAGATTAACGCAAATTCGATGCATACTAAAGTTTAAGATTAGATTTACAAGTCTATCGAATTAACGTTATTCTAAGTTGTTTTTTATTTTTTCTAATATAGCATAGAAACTAGCTAACTCATCAGAGGTAAGCCCTCTTTCGAGGTTTCTGTTAAAGTTGTCAATCTTAATAGTCACCTCGTGGTGTAGTTCTATAGCCTTATCTGTGAGTGTAACCGTTTTAACACGAGCATCCGTTTTAGAATACTCTCTAGTTATATAGCCGTTCTTTTCCATAAGCTTTAATATTCCTGTGATAGTCGAACGTCTACGGCTAAACTCTTTTTCCAAATCGCACTGGTTAATGGTGTGTTCGGGGTGGTTGTAGATAAAGCCTATCATGTGGCTTTGCATAAGGGTTAAGTCCTCATTCTTTTTGTTCCCGAAACTGCCATCATCAACTAGGTGCTTATGGAATGCTCTATTGATTAGTATTGCCAGATGTTTAATCTCGAAACCTACGGGTTTAGGTTGGGAATTTTCCAAATATAAGTCACCTCCAAAATAATGTTAGTGTGCTTACTGTTAGGACACTTACATTATAGCATTATATATGTTAAATGTCAATACAAAATAGCTATTACTTGATATATTTTTTTGTACCCACGAAATAGCTTTCATACACAAAAAAAGAAACGCTCTACTTTGAGCGTTTCCTATATTTATTACTTTTTAATATTGTATATCTTATCTTTAACGGTATAAAACTTTTCTTTAGTATCCAACATTCTGTCGCTTACTTTTTCTTTAGCGTTGTATACAGTGTCGGAAACTTTTTCCTTAGCATTGCACATAGTATCGGATACTTTTTCTTTAATAGTCAAAGGAATCTCTTTTAAAGTCGATGGACGTATCTTATACTTTTGGTGTTCCATATTAGGGAAAGCTTTAGTAAGTCTATAGCTTTTAATCTCTTTTACTAAGAGGTTATATTGCACTATCTGCTCATCGTATTTAGACTTTAGGTTCAAAGTGGTATCGGATACCTTTTCGCCCATGCTCACAGAAGAATTATGAAATAGATTAGCCAACTCTTTTATCTTTCCCAAATCGTGAGATAACTCTCTAATTTCGTTAAGAGTATCTATTATATCTACAATAAGCATAGCCAATATTAGGAACATTAGTGCTATACCCAACTTTACAGGAATATAATCAACAGCCCTAGCAACCATAGGCTGTGCAAACTTCATCATACAGACACAACCCACACCCCACAACAGCGTAGGCCCTAAAGATATAAGATTGTCGGGGCTACTAAACTTGTAATGGCTGTAATCCCACCAGCGAGTGTTAAACATAACCAACAGCAGTTTTCCTACTAGCCATTCCAAAGCGGTACACACTACCGCCGAAGATATAAATAGCAAAAATTCATGGTCTAATAATCCTCTGAATAGTATTATTACACCTAAGACTCCAAAGCCATATATCGGGCAAAATGCCCCATTCAAGAAGCCTCTGTTTTCAAAGCCACCAGTTTCAATGCTACGAACTACTACTTCTAAGAACCATCCGAAAACAGACCAAAAACAAAAATAGTAAAACATTTGAAACAGTGACATATTTAGTAAAGGTATTATGTGGATAAAAAAATTAACCATAGCTTAAAAATTAATGACCCCCTTTAAAATCATTAGTATTATATAGTATAGCACCTTAATTTCGGTTTGTCAATAATTATTAATTATTTTTTTAATTTTTATTATCGCAAAGTTACTTTTATAAAGCAAGGAAACGCTTTTTGAATATAGCTAAAAAAAAACTTGCAAAACTCCAAATAATGTAGTATAATTATCTATATTGCAGATTGCAACGTTTAAGTGTGTGACTCTGCTCAAGTTTTACAGAAAAGAGGTCTTTTATTTTGGATTTGAATATGGTTCAATACCTTGCAAAGCTCAGCAAATTGTCTTTCACAGATAGTGAACTACAATCTATGGCTGACGATATGACAAGCATAATTGAAGTTATGGACACCGTTAAAGAAATGGACGTTAAGTACGACGCTATGAAAAATCAAAACGTGTATATTAATGATTTACGCCCAGAAATTAAAGATGACTATCCATCACACTCTGTTGATGTAGACGAAATTAAGAAAAACGCTAGAAATAACTTCCTTAATGAACTTCGTGAAGACGTCAACAAGGAAAGTTTCCCAACTGAAAAAATATTACAAAATGCAACTAATAGCAATAGTTGTTTCGTAGTTCCTAAAGTAGTTGAGTAAGGAGTGTATTTTATAAAATGGATATTACATCACTAAAGATTAGAGATATTCGTAAGATGCTCGATAGTAAGGAAGTTTCTTCAGTAGAAGTTACTAAAGAGTACCTTAACAGAATTAAAACTATAGATGGCAAACTAGAAAGCTATATCACTGTTACAGAAGATAAGGCTTTGGCTCAAGCAGAGGAGGCTCAAAAAGTTATAGATAGCGGTAACGCTAAGGATTTAACTGGTATACCTCTAGCAATTAAAGATAACATCTGCACAGAGGGAGTTAAGACTACTTGTTCTTCTAAGATGTTAGGTAACTTTGTACCACCATACAACGCAACCGTTATGAACAAGCTAAACGACCAAAACATAGTAATGCTAGGTAAAGTTAGCATGGATGAGTTTGCTATGGGTGGTTCTACACAGACTTCCGCATTTGCAAAGACTAAAAACCCTTACGATTTAAATAGAGTTCCGGGGGGTTCTTCAGGTGGTTCTGCATCTAGTGTTTCAGCTAGTCTATGTGCGGGTGCATTAGGTTCAGATACTGGTGGTTCTATTAGACAACCTGCATCATTCTGTG
>CAYXNU010000155.1:1938-4218 GCA_964466485.1 uncultured Ruminococcus sp. | reverse complement strand
GAACGGCTATTAGCTATTATCTATAGTTTTTTGTGTTTGGCTACTTGATTTTTTTTAAGAAATACATTACAATATATTATACTATAACGTGAGTTCGATAAAATAAATTATTTTTGTAGGGAACGGCGATTCGCCGTTCCGCCATGCGACAGTATGGAATTACATCGAATTTGTGTTATACTATATAGTGAGAGGAGAATACTTTTGAAAGGTTATAGATTAAGTTTAATCCGCCACGGATTTACAGAGGCTAACGAAACAGGTATGTATATCGGTTGCAAGACAGATTTGCCACTATCCAAAAAGGGTAGAGAGGGGCTTTTGCAATTTATGGATGAGTACCAATATCCACGAGTTGAAAGAGTGTATACTAGCCCTCTATTGAGATGTACTCAAACTTGCGAGATACTATTCCCAGATAGGCAAGTAATCGCTATGGAAGACCTTAAAGAGTTAGACCTAGGCGACTTCGACGGCAAAACTGTAGAAGAACTCCTAGACCGTGACGACTACAAACAGTGGCTAAAAGGCGGTATAGATAACTGTCCCCCTAATGGTGAAAGCATACAAAACTTAGTAGTGCGTTCGTATCAAGCACTAACTAGAATTATAGTCAACATGATGGACGAGGAGTTTTCACACTGTGCAATAGTTACCCACGCTGGAATTATAAAGAATATGCTAAGCTGTTTCGGGCTACCTAAGATAGACCCCAAAGATATCTATATAGATGCTGGTGAGGGTGCAGAGATACTAGTTACTGCCGATATGTGGCAACGTTCACAAGCCTTTGAAATATTAGGTAAAGTGCCATACATCCCAGACGATATAGATTTCAATAGCAACAGCGACTATGAGTAAGAGTCAGTACACATACTATGGTACTACCCCCATACTGCTAAAAGATTTCTTAAAGAGCGTGGGAGTATCCAAAAACCTACTCACAAAACTAAAACGTGAGTACATGGGCATTACTAGAAGTGGCAAACTAATACGCTCCATAGATACCGTATACCCCAACGACACCATAGTATTAAACATAGAGGATACATCTTTTTTAGAACCGAATGGCAACTTAGAAGTTCCCATAGCGTACGAAGATAACAACATAGTAGTATTTGACAAACCCTATGATATGCCAGTACATCCATCCGTAAAACATCAAGGCGACACCCTAGGGAACTACTTTGCATATGCCTACCCTAACACTACTTTTAGGGCGGTTATCCGCCTAGATAGAAATACGTCAGGGTTGTGCATAGTAGCTAAAAATCAGCGTAGTGCGGGTATGTTGCAAAGGCTAGTCCATAAGACTTACTATGCTGTAGTTAGCGGTTTAGTGGACGATTTCGGTACTATAGACGCTCCTATCAAGCGAGAGGCTGACTCTATCATTAAGCGTGTAGTTGCCGACGATGGGCAACCGTCAGTTACGCACTATAAGAGGTTATCCTACAATGGCAAGTACTCCCTAGTAGAGGTTACTCTAGAAACAGGCAGAACCCACCAAATAAGAGTACACTTTTCCCACATAGGACACCCACTAGTCGGTGACGACCTCTATGGCGGTACTAGAGAACACATCAATAGACAGGCTTTACACTGCGGAAAACTAACGTTCCCAAACGTGGACACCCACGAACCTATAGAGGTAACTTCTAGTATTCCCAACGATATGAAAAACCTTATGGCTTTAAAGATTGAAACTTTGTAGGGAACGGCGATTCGCCGTTCCGTAAGATATGTATAACGTTTTTTTAGCCACGGAACAACATTTGATTTTCCGTACAATACAAAGGAGGAAAAAAATATTATGGAACTAAAACAGATTAAAAGCTTTCAAGTAGACCACACTAAGTTTGGTGTAGGTATGTACATTTCCCGTATAGATGGCGACATAGTAACCTACGACGTTAGAATGGTTAAACCTAACGGCGGTACATACTTGCCAGTCCCTGCAATGCATACTATAGAACATCTATTTGCTACCTACAGCAGAAGTTCTAAGTTTGAAAAGAACATAGTATATGTAGGCCCTATGGGTTGCCGTACGGGGTTCTACCTACTAACTAGGGGTATGTCCCACGAGGACGCTATACAACTAGTTAAGGATAGTTTCAAGTATATCTCACAGTTTGAGGGGGATATCCCAGGGGCTACCGAGGTAGAATGCGGAAACTACAGAGAACATGACCTATCCACCGCTAGACAGTGCGTACTACCTCTACTAGAGGTACTAGAAAACTATTCCGTGGATAGACTAAACTATCCATGCTAAAT
>CAYXNU010000155.1:0-1838 GCA_964466485.1 uncultured Ruminococcus sp. | reverse complement strand
CTACACGGAACGTCACCCATGGCGTTCCGTTTTTTTGTAGGTAAATACCCATGGAAATTGTGCATATGTACAAAGTTCATTCTCCCCGACAAGTTTAGCCATTTTAACACCCTATATAATAGTATAATATACTGTAGGGAACAGCAATTCGCCGTTCCGTGAGTGAATAAGTGAAATAGTTTGTTGGACTAATGAAAGGAGATTAAACTACATATGGCAAAAAGACGTTCCATTAAGAGGAGTGTTGAAAAAGTTCCTAGACAGGACTTTCAACAGAATACCCCTAAACTCACACGGAATCTATACTTAGCTATAGCTACACTCATTAGCAGAATGCAAAGGTTATCCGTGCGTGTGGGCGGTAGTGCAAAGACTATGTTGGCAAGTTTGATTAATACACTAAAGAGCATAGTAAAGTTCTTTGCTAAACCGTTCATAGAGGGCAGTAGCAGACTAAACCTTTGCCGAAAGAAGTACGTTCAAGCTAAGGCACTAGGCAAAGAAGAAACTACCAAAGCCGTAAAGAATAACATCAAATGCATGGCGAGTCATGTGGTGGCATCTGTGGTGCATTATTGTGTGCCGGTACTGTCGGCAGGTTTCCTAATAGCATCCGTTAGGTATACCGCCTCTTTGGAGTACGGCATAGATAGCACATACTCCAAAGAAGATATTGCTAGTGTTACTCAAATGCAACTAGACGAACTAGAAAACACCTTAGAACAGAACAAGGAAGTTACAGTGTTCCCAAAGTTTTCCTTTAAGGATATTCAAGAGAATGAGGAAACTTTAAGCAATCTAGTAAGTGAAATCAAACAGGAAGAAGAAACCACTCAAGAGGTTGACGGCATGAGCGAGGGCTTTGGCGTATTTGTAGAGGATGAGTTTTTAGGTGCGGTGCTAGACAAGTCCTCCATAGACGACGCTTTAGAATCCATGCTAGACGAGTACCGCTCCATGGACGGTGTAACAGACGTTCACTTCGACAAAAAGGTTACATATACTAAAGGCTTGTACTTAACCGAATACATGGTAGACCCCCAAACCATCGTGGATACCCTTAGCGGTAACGCTCAAGAGGATATGTTCTATACTATAGAGTATGGCGACAATTTCACGCTGATATCTCAGTATACAGGCTTGTCCATAGAGGAACTACTGGAGCTAAACCCCAAAATCACTGACCCCGACGTTTGCATGGCAGGGGACACCCTATTAATACAAAAGGCTGAGCCTTTCTTGAATGTGGAATATACGCAATCCGAAACGCCCGAACCCATTGACGAAATCACACAACCCCCAGTAGAAGACACCACAGAACAGCCCTCCCACGAGGAAAAACAGTCCGCTGACGAGTTGGCAATAGTACAAGACCCAGTCGCCCAAATGGTAATATCCGAGAGTGTGGAATACACGCACCTATCGGAAAGCTTTGCGTACCCAACTATGGATACCATAATAGTTAAAAGTAACCATGGCATAAGCATATCAGCACCTAGGGGTACACCGATAATTATCAGTGATTTCCAAAAGCGTGGATACTTCTTAAAGCTATCCCGTGAACGGAACGTTCGTCCACGGCAGTTTGAAATTTAAACAGTCCCCTTAAAAATAGGAACACCAAACGGTGTTTCTGTTTTTTTTATTCATAAAAAGTTTACATTTACACTGGCAATAACGTATTGACTTTTTGTAGTGCGTATGATATACTAATAGAGCAGTCAAGTTGTAGTACTGCTTTTGATATGCGTGGAAGTGAAAGGTTGCTAACGGTTTGTTAGGGAATTTTCATGGAGTATGTCCGATTTTAAACTGGGCGTCTGTAATATTGAACACTG
>CAYXNU010000154.1:0-4302 GCA_964466485.1 uncultured Ruminococcus sp. | reverse complement strand
TTTAAGTCGTTCCACTCGCTGTCCTCGTCAAGCGACTTTATTATTCTACCACACTCACGGGGAAAAGTCAAGCCAAAGTTGAGGGCTTATTTCCTAAAAATTTTATGCATAATCACTAAAAAAATTCTATTTGCAATCTCAATAAAACGTGCTATAATAGTATGGGTAAAAATGAATCGAGGTAAAAAAACATGAACACCATAAGCATTAACCATAAAAATGCACCTATTAACGTGCGTAACCAAATAGCTTTTAGCGAGTGCGAGGCGGAAACCTTTTGCAAAGATGTCTTAAAAAGCGGACTTGCAACCGAATGCATGGTGCTGTCCACTTGCAACCGCACCGAAATATACTACACTTGCGAACAACACAACATCGAGGCTATGCAGAAAAAGTTAGCATCGTTTAAGGGGCTAAGCAACCACTATTTGGACTACTTTTGCGTGTATCAAGGGGTTGACGCTATAAAGCACCTGTACAACGTAGCTTGTGGCATACACTCCATGATATTAGGCGAGGACGAAATTTTGCGACAAGTAAAGGACTCCTTTGCGGTGGCACAAGGCATAAACTCCACTGGATACCAACTTAATACCATAGTTAAGGGTGCGATATCCTGTGCCAAAAAGATAAAAACCCAAACTAAGTTGTCCTCCACGCCCGTGTCTGTGGGAACTCTCACCGCCAACGAAATATTTAGCCTAAACGTTCCCAAAAAGACCGTGCTTATTATAGGGGCTACTGGCAAGGCTGGTTCTATCGTCATGAAAAATCTTCTATGTGGGAAAGATATCGACATAGTTGCCACTATAAGGAATCACAATGCCCTATTTGACTACACTAGCCAATACCCTAACGTAAAGTTTATAGACTACCACGAACGTTACCACTACATGGACTTTTGCGACGTGGTAATATCTGCGACGAGTAGCCCACACTACACCGTAACTCAAAGTAGGTTGCTCCCCGAACTGAAAACCCCTAAAAACCGCCTATTCCTTGATTTGGCTGTGCCTCAAGATATAGATACTTCTATTACGGAAATTCCAAACGTAACCCTTAAAAATATAGACTACTTTAAAACCCTCTCCCAACAGAACAACCTAACCAAACTACAAGAAGTCGAAAAGGCTAAGCTAATCATAGAAGACGAGGTTGAAAACATCTTGAAAGAACTAGCCATGCACGAGTTTCTACCCTATATGGACTCCCTTAAAGAGTACGTTACCGCACACGGTGTGGAAAGTCTAATATTCAAGTTGAAAACAAATAGTGATAGCCAAACCTTAAAAAATATGTTAGAATATCTAAAGGCGGTGATACTATAAGATGGCATACTTTCCAATATTCGTGGACTTGAAAGACAAGCCTTGTTTGGTAGTCGGGGGCGGTAGAGTTTCCTTGCGAAAAGCTAAAACCTTACTGGAATACGGTGCTACTGTAACTGTCGTTTCCCCAGAAGTCCTCTCGGAGTTCAACAGCCTAAATATTACAATACACTTGCGAAACTTTGAAACCACAGACCTAAAAAATGTGTTTTTAGTAGTAACAGCTACCAACAACCTCCCCTTAAACCAAACTATCCTAGATACTTGCAAAGCTATGAACATCCTATGCAACAGTGCCACCAACACCACTGACAACGGCTATACTTTTCCGTCTACAGCAAAGCTAGAAGATATTTCTGTAGGTGTAAGCACATCCAGTAAAAGCCCATATATCAGTAGGCTTATAAAGTCCGAGATAGAAACTAAGGTACTCCCTAAGTACCTAAAGGCATTAGAAGTATCTAGTAGTTGGAAACCCTACATAATGGATACCGTCCCAGACCCCAACACTAGAAGCACAATTATAAAGCGTTTAATAGAAGACACCCTTAATAATGAGGATTCGATTGATTGATTGAATGGATTAAATTGTATGGAACGTCCATTTGCAATTCCGAAAGATAAAAGATATATATAAAAGATAGGTGATACATTATGATTAATATTAAAGTAGGCACTAGAAAAAGCCCTTTGGCACTTAGGCAAACAGAGATAGTTATAGAGAACATAAAAGCCAAACTGCCCGAACTTACTTTCGAAATAGTGCCAATAGTCACTACTGGTGACAAGATACTCGACAAACCCCTAAAGGCTTTCGGGGGAAAAGGTGTATTCGTAACAGAGTTTGAGGAGGCTATCTTAAACGGAACGATAGACCTTGCTGTACATAGTGCTAAGGATATGCCTTTGGAACTCCACAAGGATTTGTCTATAGTGTACGTTCCTAAACGTGCCAACCACAGCGACGTTTTAATAACCCCCAAAGGTAAAAGCTTTACCTCTAGGGATAGCTTTACTATAGGTACTGGTAGCATTAGAAGACAGTACCAACTAGCTAAAGTGTTCCCACAGGCTACCTTTTTGGATATTAGAGGGAACATAGGTACTAGGTTGCAAAAGCTTAGTGACAACCTCTATGACTCCATAGTTTTGGCTAGTGCGGGTTTAGAACGTATGAACATCACAGAGGAGAACTATAACTTTAGGTATCTAACCTTAGACGAGTGCTTATGTGCAGGGTGTCAAGGGATAATAACCGTTGAGGGCTTAAAAGACTCCCCTATTAGCAGAATGCTATCCTTTGTGGAAGACCCCTCTAGTAGAATGAGTTTCAATATAGAACGTGGCATTATGAAGATTATCAATGCGGATTGCCATCAGTGTAGCGGTGTACATTCTTCCATCATAGGGGATACTTTCTATGCGGATGTGCTATTCCCTAACCACTCTAGGAAAAAGTTTAAAGCCCACAACCACGAGGGGCTATTCTTACAAGTAAAGGAGTATCTCAACAATGGACAGTAATACTATAGGTAAAGTGTTCCTAATCGGTGCTGGGTGTGGCGACTGGGAACTGATTACAGTAAAGGGTTTAAAGCGTCTTAAGGTTTGCGACTGCGTAATATACGATAGGTTAATATCCACTAAACTTTTAGAGTACCTACCCACAGACTGTAAGAGAATATACGTCGGCAAACAGTGTGGACACCACAGTAAGACTCAAGAGGAGATTAATAGAATCATAGTGGAGGAGGCTCTCAGTGGAAAGACCGTTGCTAGGCTCAAGGGTGGTGACAGTTTTGTATTTGGTAGGGGCGGTGAAGAAATTCAAGAGTTGCAAAAGTACAACATCCCCTATGAAGTAGTTTCTGGGATATCTTCCAGTATTGCTGTACCGACTAGTGTAGGTATACCCATCACGCATAGGAACGTTGCTAGGAGTTTTCATGTTATTACGGGGCATACCGCTGACAGTTCCGAGGTGGAAGACTTTTCAGCGTTGGCAAAGTTGCAAGGCACTCTAATCTTTTTGATGTCCCTAGGCAACCTTGAAAACATCTGCCAAAAGTTAATATCTCATGGTAAAGACCCCAACACTCCATGTGCTATAGTATCCAAAGGCACTACCCCAGACGAAAAAGTCTTTAAGGGTACGCTATCCACCATAGCAGACTTTAAACCCCTTGCACAACCCCCTACTATACTCATCATAGGCGAAACCGTAAACTTTAACTTTAAGTCTAATATACCATACCCCCTAGGCAACGTAAACATAGCCATTACTGGCACGGATACCTTTACTACCAAACTTGATAGCAAACTATCCGAGCTAGGCGGAAACGTAACTAAACTCAACTATATGCATATTACCCAACACTTTGAAAACATCCCCAAAGACTTCTCTAAGTATTCACATATAGTGTTTACTAGTACCAACGGTGTGGAAATATTCTTTGAGTACCTTAGCACCCACAGTGTGGATATTAGAACGGTTCTAAACAAGAAGTTCGCTACTGTAGGAAAGTCCACCGCTGACACCCTTGCTAAACACGGCATATATGCCGATATAGTCCCCGAAAAGTTCACCTCTAAGGATTTAGCTACCGCCCTTGTGGAAAACTACCACGTCGGCGACAACTACCTAATACTTAGAGCAGACAACGCCTCTAACGTCCTCTCAGATACCCTTAAACTCAACCATATCCCCTTTGACGACGTTAAGACCTATAGTCTATCGTGCAACCCTAATGCCCTAAATAAAGCCCCATTAGAGGCTATACAGTACATCATCTTTGGGAGTTCCATGGGTGTTAGAGAGTTCTTTAAATACCAAACCCTACCCCCACAAGTTGAGATAGTCTGCATAGGGGAAGTTTGCAAGTCCACCCTAGACACCCTAAACCTAAAGAATGTTATCCATGTAGCCAACCCCTACACCGTGGACGGCATAGTCCAAAAGCTATTAGAAATCAAT
>CAYXNU010000153.1:0-4357 GCA_964466485.1 uncultured Ruminococcus sp. | reverse complement strand
CTTGCAATTTGGATAAAAAAGTAGTACAATATATAAAGTCAAATGGATTGTATTTAGATACTAACATTATTATATAATATATAAGTATGGGTTGGTGATATACTATAGCTATGTATAATGTACAAGAAACTAAGAAACTTCTTGAAAAAAGGTTGTCTAAGAAAAGATATACCCACTCTTTGAACGTTGCAGAGCAGTGTAAAATATTGGCTGAACTTAACCAACAAGACGTTGAAAAGTGCTACTATGCGGGTTTAGTTCACGATATATGCAAAGAAGTTCCTACACAAGAAATGAAAAAGATGGTTATTTCTACAGATAATAACTTCCCTGTTAGCAATTCCGAGTTAGCCTCTAAACCCCTATGGCACGCCGTTGCTGGTGCGTGGTACGTCAAAAATGTGCTAAACATTGCCGACAAAGATATTATCAATGCGGTGCGTTTCCATACGGTTGCAAGGTCGGGAATGACTAAGATTGAAGAAATAGTCTACATAGCAGATTTAATATCTGTTGACAGAGATTACAAAGACGTTAAAAAGATGAGAAAGTTAGCTTACGCTGATTTAGATTTGGCTATGTTTGAGGCTCTCAAGTTCTCCATTACCGATATAGTAGGTAAAGTCGGCTTGATTCCACACTATACCATTGAGGCGTACAATCAATATGTATATATGTATAAGAATAGAGTCACAAAGTGAGGTTTACTGATTAATGGCAAAGACAAAAGTTAAACGTATTAAAATGAGCCTTAAAGAAAAGATTATACTGTTGGTAGTACTAGTCTTAGGTATGTGCTTACTATGGCTCTTAGGAAAACCTCTGTTAAGGCAGTGGAAACCCCTCGATAGCGACAGCGATGCCGTCGACAAGGATAACAACGTATATCAGCTTAAAGAAGATACTACATTTACCGATGACGGCTTAGACTTAGACCAAGTTATTGAAGGACAGTTTACTATACTAGCTTTGGGATTCGATAAAGATGGCGAAAATACAGACGTTATGATGCTTATAATGTTCGACATAAATGCTAAAGAGATTAACATCTTGCAAATACCTAGAGATACTTATGTTGGTGGTAGTACTACTGGCAAAATTAACTCTGTGTATATGAATGGCGATGACAGTCTAACACCTATAAACCGTGTGGTATCCAAAGTTAGAGATATGACTCAAATACCTATAGATAGATACATCGCTATAAACGTTGACGATATAGAACCCGTGGTAGACGCTATGGGAGGTATACCTATTACCGTCCCAGAAGATATTGAGTACAAGACGGGTAAAGTTATCGAGGCGGGTGAACAAGTCCTAAATGGCGAACAAGCTGAATGGTTCGTGAGATATCGTAAAGGCTACATGGAAGCCGATATAGGCAGAATTAAGAACCAAAGAATATTCCTTGCGGCTGCTATGCAAAAGCTTAAAGATATGGGTACTACCGAACTTTTAAGTATATTCCCTACTATACAAAAGTATATCCGCTCTGATATGTCTTTGGGTGAGATAGCTAGTATTGCAGACCTCTGCGAAAAAATCTCCATGGATGACGTTACCGTTAGAATGCTCCCTGGGGAAAGCATAAGTGCTAAAGAGTACAACGGCTACGATATTTGGACTGTTCATGCTCAAGAATTTGCCGATATGTTAAACGAATACTTTAGACCCTACCAAAAAGATGTAGACGTTGAAGACTTAGACTTGATAGAAATTAGAAATACTAGCAGTTACTACGACGAAGTCGTAGATAACCTTGACGATATCGCAAATGGCGACGTCCCCGATATACCGAGAACCTCAAGTTAAAAGTTATAAAGAAAGGTGGTCAATTAATGACACAGATTGAAATGGTTGAAAAAATAGTTAGAACTTTAGACCGCAAAAAAGCTCACGATATTAAAGTGTTAAAGATTACTAACTTAACTATACTAGCCGATTACTTTATTATTGCTAATGGTAGCAGTAATACCCAAACTAAATCCCTTGCCGATGAGGTGGACTTCCAACTATCTCAAGAGGGTGTAGAACCTACTAGACGTGAGGGCTATACTTCTTCTAACTGGATAATATTAGACTACTCCGATATTATCGTCCATGTGTTTAATCAAGAAAGCAGAGATTACTACCAGTTAGAACGTCTTTGGGCTGATGGCGAGGAGATAGACATATCTGGCTACATTACAGAGGATTAACACTATGGAGAGCGTACAAAAAGGCAAACAGTTTTCTATTGCTATAGGTGTGTACATTATTCTAAAGCAGATTCTTAATGTAGCACTGGGTGGTAGTATTACTTCTTTAATATTGCCTATCGTTATGGCGGTGTTGCTAATACTAGGCATTAGATATTGCAACTATGGTGTAGCTTGTGTGTTGGTAGTTATATTCATTGCACACATAGGCACAAACCTATCTAACTTAGGGTTTAATAGCTACTTAGTATACTTAATAGAGGGCATTATAGATGTATTATGTGCTGTGGCACTATGTGTAAACAGTGATATTAAAGCCTACTTTGAAACCTCCAGTGAAACCTAGATTAACGCAAATTCGATAAATGTAGGGAACGGCGATTCGCCGTTCCGTAGCTAAAAAAAAGCCGTTCTGTGGCTAAAATAAAATTCATTATCTTATACTTTACGGAACGCCCAATGGGCGTTCCCTACAAAATTTATTTTATTGAATTAACGTTAGATTAACGCAAAATAATTATATATAAGTAAAGGATTGATATTGATGCAAAACTATGACTTTTTAGCCATTGAAAAGAAATGGCAAGACTATTGGGACGAACACAAAACTTTTAAGGCTACCAACGACTACTCTAAGCCTAAGTATTACGCTCTAGTAGAGTTCCCATATCCATCGGGTAACGGCTTACACGTTGGACACCCTAGACCTTACACCGCTATGGATATAGTATCCCGTAAACGTAGACTACAAGGCTACAACGTGCTATTCCCTATGGGCTGGGATGCTTTTGGTCTACCTACAGAAAACTTCGCTATTAAGAACAAGATTCACCCTGCAATAGTTACCGAAAAGAACGTTGCAAGGTTTAAGGGACAGTTAAAGTCTTTAGGCTTTTCTTTCGACTGGGATAGGGAAGTTAATACCACTGACAAGGACTACTTTAAGTGGACTCAATGGATATTTGTACAAATGTTTAAAAAGGGCTTAGCTTACAAAAAAGAGATGTCTGTAAACTGGTGTACATCTTGTAAGGTAGTACTTGCCAACGAAGAAGTAGTTGGCGGTGTATGTGAACGTTGTGGCGGAGAAGTTATCCACAAGGTAAAATCTCAATGGATGTTAAAGATTACAGAGTACGCTCAAAGGCTACTAGATGACCTTTCCGAAGTAAACTACCTAGACAAGATTAAGGCTACTCAAACTAACTGGATAGGTCGTTCCACTGGTGCAGAAGTAGACTTCACGACTACTACTGGTGATACCTTAACTATCTACACTACTAGACCTGATACCCTATTCGGTGCTACCTATATGGTAATATCCCCTGAACACCCTATACTAGAAAAGTGGGCTGACAAACTCACTAACAACGATGAGATTCATGCATATCAAGAAAAGTCTGCTAGGAAGTCCGACTTTGAACGTACTGAAATGGCTAAGGAAAAGACTGGTGTAGAACTTAAAGGTGTTAGGGCTATAAACCCAGTAAACAACAAGGAAATTCCTATATTCATTTCTGACTATGTACTTATGAGTTATGGTACTGGTGCTATCATGGCTGTACCTGCCCACGATACCCGTGACTATGACTTTGCTAAGGTGTACAACCTACCTATCATAGAAGTAGTTAAGGGCGGTGACGTTACTAAGGAAGCCTTTACAGACTGTGCTACTGGTGTTATGGTAAACAGTGGTTTCCTAGATGGTCTATCTGTAGAGGATGCCAAAGTTAAGATTAAAGAGTACCTAGAGGAAAACAAGCTAGGTAAGAGCAAAGTAAACTACAAACTCCGTGACTGGGTATTCTCACGTCAAAGATACTGGGGAGAACCTATCCCAATAGTATACTGTGAAAAGTGTGGATATGTAGCACTCCCAGAGAGTGAGTTACCTTTAACACTCCCAGAGGTTGAAAGCTATATGCCTACCGACAACGGCGAGAGTCCATTAGCTACCCTAGATAGCTTTATAAATACTACTTGTCCACAGTGTGGCGGTTATGCTAAGCGTGAAACAGATACTATGCCTCAATGGGCTGGTTCTTCATGGTATTTCTTACGTTACTGCGACCCACACAACAACGATATGTTAGCATCTAAAGAGGCTTTAGACTACTGGCTACCTGTAGACTGGTACAACGGCGGTATGGAACATACTA
>CAYXNU010000152.1:0-4360 GCA_964466485.1 uncultured Ruminococcus sp. | reverse complement strand
TAATTATTATTATGGAAATCCGCCCTTATCTTACTTTAAGGACGGGTTTTCATATTATATACCGCAAAATAATAAATCTTAAAAATATTTTCCAAAAACTATTGACATATTCTAATCAATGTGATATAATCATAATAATAAAAACAGAAAGGCGGTTTTAGACTATGAAACTAAATATCGAGAGTATCAACCACGACATCTTAGAGTATGCTAAAAACCTTGAGGGTAAATCCTCTGTTAAGCTATCGGAATTTGCCCCAAACCACACAGCACTAGTAGTTGTAGACGTTATAAACGGCTTTGCTAAAGAGGGAGCGTTGGCATCTAGTAGGGTAGCGGAAATCATTCCGAATGTGAAAAGGCTCATGCAGATGGCTACATCTAACAACATAAAAACGGTAGCCTTTGCCGATTGCCACAACGAAAACTCCATAGAGTTTGAGAGTTTTCCTCCACACTGTTTGGAAAATACATCCGAAAGCAAACTAGTAGACGAAATCCAAACTTTGGAGTACACGCTAATCAACAAGAATTCTACTAATGGTTTCCATGCACCAAACTTTCAAAAGTTCTTAGCGGAAAATCCAAACTTAGATAGTTTTATCGTGTGTGGCGACTGCACAGATATTTGCGTGTTAAACTTCTGCTTGACACTTAAAACCTACTTTAACCAAATGGATAAACCTTGCAAAATCGTCGTTCCTATGGATTGCGTGGAAACTTACGACGCTCCTAGCCATTCCGCTGAACTTATGAACCTTGCAAGTTTCAAGCTTATGGAAAATTCAGGCATTGCAATAGTGTCAACAGTTGTGTAAATATTTAGGGGGTTTTTGAAATGAAATGTTCTAAGTGCGGATATGATAACTATGTTGGGCAATACTGTCAAAACTGTGGCGAAAAGTTTAAAATGCCCACATGGGTTAAGGTTATGACAGTAATTAACTTTTTGCTAACATGGGTAATGGGTGCGGTATGTATATCCATGGTGTTTATAGGAAGAACTTATCTACAGCAAGGCGACTTAGTGAAATATCAAAAGTGGTTAAGTGCCTTTAAAGTAGTTAGTATCATCGGGGTAATAGTTGGCACAATATTGACAGTGGTATACATCTATTTAAAATCTATGATAAGTTAAGGGGTGTTTTTTATGGATAAAAGAAATCTTACGATGTTGGTGGACTTTTACGAAATGACTATGGGTGACGGTTTTCTACAGAACGGTTATAGCGACAAGGTAGCCGTATTTGATGTGTTCTTTCGTAAGTGTCCCGATGGGGCAGGATATGCCATATTTTCAGGTTTGGAACAGGTGATAGAGTACCTAAAAGGTTTGAAGTTCACCAGTGAAGATATAACGTATTTGCGTTCTAAGGGGATATTTTCCGAGGAGTATTTGGAGTATCTAGCAAACTTTAAGTTTGACTGTGACGTTTGGGCAGTCCCAGAGGGTACGCCAGTATTTCCAAATGAGCCTATTATTACAGTAAAAGGAAGTATCATACAGGCACAGTTTATCGAAACTATGTTGTTGCTATCCATAAACCACCAAAGCTTGATTACTACCAAAGCCGTTAGGATAGTAAAATCTGCACAGGGTAGACCCGTCATGGAGTTTGGTTCACGCAGAGCACAAGGTTATGATGGTGCTATCTATGGGGCGAGAGCCTCATACATTGGGGGTTGTTGCGGAACTGCTTGTGCTATCGCTGACCGTGAATTTGGAGTGAAAGCTTTGGGAACTATGGCTCATAGTTGGGTGCAACTATTTCCAACAGAGTTGGAAAGTTTTAGAGCCTATGCTAAGAAGTATCCTAACGCTTGTACGCTCCTAGTGGATACCTACAACGTTTTAAAGTCGGGAGTGCCTAACGCTATCACGGTGTTTAAGGAACTAAAGGCTCAAGGGTACTCAAACTTTGGTATCCGTATAGATAGCGGTGATATAGCATATCTTAGCAAAAAAGCTAGAAAGATGTTAGACAACGCAGACCTTAAAGAAGTCAAGATAGTGGCATCGAACTCTTTGGACGAGTTTATCATTAAGGACTTGATAGAGCAAGGGGCAAAAGTTGACAGTTTCGGGGTAGGCGAACGCTTAGTAACTTCTAAGTCCGAGCCAGTATTTGGGGGAGTGTATAAGTTGGTAGCAGTCGAGGAAGATGGAAAATTATCCCCTAGAATTAAGCTATCCGAGAACGCTTCAAAGGTCACAAACCCCGCATTTAAGGAGGTTTATCGCCTATTCGATAACGAAACAGGAAAAGCCATTGCTGACGTGCTAACCCTCAAGGACGAAACTATCGACGATACCAAACCTTACACAATTTTTCACCCAGTGCAAACCTACAAGAAAAAGACCTTAACTAACTTTACTGCTAAAAAGTTGCAAGTGCCTATATTTGTCAATGGCGAATGCGTGTACGAATCTCCTAACATCGAGGATATTAAGCAGTACTGTTCCGACCAACTGGAACTCATTTGGGACGAAGTTAAGCGTTTTGAAAACCCTCACGAGTACTATGTGGACTTGTCCAAACCGCTTTGGGACGTGAAACAGGAACTCTTAAACCAGTACTTTTAACGCTAAATAGAAATTTTAGGCAGAACCCTTTGAGATTCTGCCTAATGTACTATATAAAAGTTTAAAAATCCATAGTTTTAAGTACTCTATTTAGCCTAGATATTGGCAATCCTACAACGTTAAAGTAGTCCCCGTGAATGCACTTAACCAGTAGAGAGCCATACCCTTGAATGCCGTAGCTACCCGCTTTGTCGGCTGGTTCACCAGTGGCTATATAGTCCAAAATTTCCTTGTCGGTAAGTTCATGGAAAGTAACTTCTGTCACCTCAGAAAACGAAACCACATTGCCTTTATTTGCTATACATACACCAGTAATTACCTTGTGGGTGCTACCAGAAAGAGCCTTTAGCGTGTTGAAAGAGTCGTCCTCACTGGAGGGCTTTCCCAAAACTTTGCCATCATGCAACACGATAGTATCGCACCCAATGACTAAATCTTCGGGGAATTTTTCAGCTATTGCGAGGGTTTTCTTTTTAGCAACGTATTCTGCAGAATCGTTTGCGGAAACCTCTAAAGGTATCGTTTCATCGACGTTTGCGGGGCAGACTGTAAAGTCGCTAAATATGAACTTTAGCAACTCTTTGCGTCTAGGCGAATTTGATGCTAGTATTACACTCATGGTTATTTTAGTAAACTTTTAGGGTCGTAGTCTGGTTGAACCACGATGTTAGCATTTTCAGTTACATCTTTCTTAAAAACGTCTTGCCATTCCACGGGAGTGAAATCCTCAACAGACACAGATATGTGTGTTGGGTCACAGCCTATAGCCTCAGCGAGAGCGTCTGCAACCTTGATACCTGCAAGAGTTTTTTGTTCATCGGTTCTACCTTTTAACATTTTTATACTTATATGTGGCATAAAAAAACCTCCAATAATATCTTTTTTTGAATTATAACACATACTCAAGAAAAAGTCAATTGTAAGTCAAAAAATATAAAATTTGTGCAATATTCATAGTTTTTCGGCAAAATGTTGATTAAACATTTTCCTACGGTGTATTCGTAAAATGTTGGTATAAAACAGCAAAATACATCGCTTTTAGTCCATGCTTTGGGAATGTAAACCATTACACTTATGGTATTTTTTGAAACAACTTAGCTATAAAAATACTCTATTAGGCATATTATACAAAAATAAACCTCTTTATATAGAAAAAATGCTATTTTTTCTTTTTGGTCTTTACTTTTTAATTTTAATATACTATAATATTATTAGTAAAAACGGTGAAAATGCAATGTAGAGAAAGTAAGGTTTTCGTGTGCAATTTTTTCATCGACCTGTTTGTGTGGTGGAGTTCCACACAAAGGACGTAATTTTGTGGGTTTATAAACGTTTAAGTTTAACGTTTAAATCCATGTTGTTTTTTATTTCAAATTTTTAGGAGGAAACGAATAATGAAGTCTAATTTTAAAAAGGCTTTAGCTACTGTTTCTGCACTATGCATCGCTTCATCTATGATGATTCCTATGAGTGCAAGTGCTGGACAAATGCTAGGTCAACTTAATTTCGATGATGGCGTAGGTCTACCTTGGCACGTTTGCGAATCCGCAACTGCTTCCCTAGACTTTGATATTGAAGGCGGTACTTATAACATTACTATCGTAGCACCAGGTGGTTTAGCTAACGGTGGTGAAGATAGATGGGACTGCCAATTCCGTCACAGAGGCTTAAAAATGAGAGCCAGTGACTCTTACACTCTAAGTTTTGAACTAACTGCATCTAACAGCGGTATGTTCTATACTAAGATTGGTAACCTAAACGGTGACGTTGAAGTAT
>CAYXNU010000151.1:0-4362 GCA_964466485.1 uncultured Ruminococcus sp. | reverse complement strand
AGTTATAATAATGCCCCGTTTAGTGCCATACCAAACGGGGTATTTTTGTATTTAAGCGTTTCTAGTGAGTTGTAACGAAACTATTCCGATAATGCAAATAATTCCGCCTACTATGCTCTTTGCGGATACTTTACCGTCTTTAAGCTTTAGTAGGTTTATGCCAAACATTACTATTAATATTAGTGGTTGTATTAGGGAATAACTAATTACACTAATCTGTGCAACGTAGTTTTCAATCAGTGAGCCGATGGTATTTATTATCCTAACGGATGCCAACTTTCCAACATCTTTGGGGTGCTTTTTAAACTCTGCTACTGGGTTGTAAAAGAATAGCATTCCGAAACATATTAGGAAGAACGCTACACACATAGCTAAAGTACTGCTACAGGTATCCTTTAGGCGATGTATTACTATTCCGTACCCAGACTTTGCTATTACTACACCCACTAGCCCTAAAGCTATCTTGCGGTAGTTAATCTGTTTAGAACTATCATTAGCGATTAAGAATAGCCCTAAAACTGTCATAGCTATGAGTATTAGTGATAATATTCTCAAGGCTGTACCATTGAATATAACGTCATAAAAGTACGATATGAACACTCCCAAACCTAGCCACGCTTTAAGCTCAAAAGCTGACAGTTCCGTGAGTGTAAACGCTGTAAGTTTAAATTCCAAAACCTTACAGATAGTAAACAACCCTAGCAGTATATACGTTTCAACCGTTGGGTGAAAATAGAAATCAAAGGGCAAATATATTCCCATAAACACCAACATCGAAAGCGATAGGAAAAACGTAAACGTATTCCCTGACATCTTAACTTTGGATATAAAATACTTATCACTGTAAGAACAGAATGTATAACAGGCTACTACACATAACATAGGTATCATACTGTATTTTCACTTCCTTTCGCAAGACAATATTATATCACACGAAAGAATATTTTTCAATGCATTTTTTGGAAGATGTGTAGCCCGTTAGTTTTACATTAGTTCACGGAAACTTTTCCGCTAATCTTAAACTTAATCTTTCCTTGCCTAGCATAGATGTATACCCTATCCCCAAACTTAACATTGCCTAGTAACATCTGTTCGGATAAGGGGGTTTCTATGCATTCGGATATTTTGCGTTTTAGGGGTCTAGCACCGTACTCTTTGGTGGAGTTTTCTAAAGCTACTAGTTTAATAGCACTGTCCTCAAAGGATAGCGTTATACCGACCTTTTCAGCACGGGTAGTTAAGTCTTGTAAAAGTTTACTAGCGATGTTTTCAAGCTGTTCTGTGCCTAGAGTATCGAACACTATAATTTCGTCTAGCCTGTTTAGGAGTTCGGGTTTAAAGTGTTTTTTAGCCTCTGCAATGACTCTATCTTTTTGGGAGTTTGTAACATCACCATTTGAAAAGCCGATGTTTCCAGCCTTGCTATAAAATTCCGAACCTACGTTGGAAGTTACTATCACTATAGTATTTCTAAAGTTTACCTTTCTGCCGTTGTTGTCGGTTAGATAGCCCTCATCCAAAATTTGCAAGAGTATATTAGCAACGTCCCCATGAGCCTTTTCAATCTCATCGAATAGCACTATGCTATAAGGACACTTGCGAACACGTTCTGTAAGCTGTCCGCCGTCCTCGCAACCTACATACCCTGGGGGAGAACCTATCAATTTAGATACAGAATGTTTTTCCATGTATTCCGACATATCGAAACGGATTAAGTTTTCGTCACTGTCGAAAAGTTCACTAGCTAAAGCCTTAGATAGTTCTGTCTTGCCTACACCAGTAGAACCCAAAAATAGGAACGAACTTATAGGTCTTTTTTCGTCCCTAAGACCGCAACTATTCCTAGCGATAGAATCCGCTACGGATTTTACCGCTACATCTTGCCCGATGATTACACGCTTTAAGGAATCCTCTAGGGATAATATCTTAGCGTTTTCGTCTTTGGAAGTCTTATCTACTGGGATACCGCTCCATGCAGAAGTAACGTCGCAAACGTCCTGTTTGGTGACTAATACCCTATTAGTTAGCAGTTCCTCGGAATACATAGAGCGGTGCAAATCCTCAAGGGTTATTCTGTTGGTAGCCCCACTAGACTGTTCAAACTCGTTAAGGTTTTTAGGTTTGCCCTTGTGCATGGCGTTCCTAAGCTTAGCCCTAGAACAAGACTCATCTAGTAAGTCCACTGCCTTGTCGGGGAGGTATCTATCGTTGATATACCTAACTGAATGTGTCACTGCTAGTTTTAGTATATCATCCGAAATGGTAACCCTATGGAACTTTTCATAGTTGGGACGCAACCCCCTTAGAATGTTAATAGTTTCCGCCTCGGTGGGTTCATTAACGAATACCGGTTGAAACCTACGTTCTAAAGCGTTATCCTTTTCTATTTCGTGACGATATTCCGCAATGGTAGTAGCACCGATTACTTGTATCTCACCCCTAGCAAGTTGTGGCTTTAAAATGTTAGAGGCATCCACTGCACCCTCGGCAGCACCAGCCCCAACTATAGTGTGAATCTCATCCAAAAAGAGGATAATATTTCCTTGCTTGATAACCTCATTTATACATGAGCGAATACGTTCCTCAAAGTCGCCCCTATACTTTGCACCTGCCAACAGTGACGGTATATCCAGTGAAAAGATGTTTTTCATTTTCAAATCTTGTGGAACTTCACCGTTTACTATCATTTGAGCCAAACCCTCTACTATAGCGGTCTTACCGACACCCGCCTCGCCTATTAGACAAGGGTTGTTTTTAGTCCTACGGGACAATATTTGTATAACTCTTTCCAATTCTTTATCTCTGCCTATAAGTGGGTCGAAACCTTTTTTGTAAGCCATTTCCGTTAGGTTTTTGCCGTACTTTACTAAGTTAGGTATCTGTCGGTTGTCTAAATCGTTGGCAGGGTTTGTGGCTTTATTTTCATTTAATGGTATTGTACTGCCATTGCAATCCCTAGATATTTTAGCGATATTCACTCCCAAAGATTGCAATATCAAGTTGGCGGTACAATTTTTTTCTTTTAGCATAGCACTTAAAATATGTTCTGTCCCGACTAATTTAGCGTTGTTGTTCTTAGCATTTTCATTTGAGCGTGAAAGTATTCTGCATAGTGCGGGGGTCATGCAATCGTACGTTAATATTAATTCTTCACCAGTACCGACGGTATTCTTTATCTTTTCGGAAACGTTCTTTTCTGTAACCCTATAAGATGCCAAAACCATACTAGCGGTATTGCTCCCCTCTTTGATTAAGCCTAGTAATAAGTGTTCACTTCCCACATAGGTATGCCCCATGTTGCCACTAATCTTTACAGCTAAATCTATAGATGTCACCGCCTTAGAAGTGAATAAATCTAAATTATACATTCAATCCCACCTATCAAAAAGAATTATGTGTACGTCGTGTAGACGTTTGAAAAAAATATCTCACTAAAATATTATAGCACACTTCAGGGGAATATTTTGTCAATATATAGGTGCGATATATAATATATACTTAGATAATATCCATTGTCATGAAAACAGATTTTTACATTGCATACAACACCAATATAGGCGAAAAACTTTACATTATTAGAAAATATTCTACACATACAGATAAAATTAATATTTATACATTTATCATGTTTTTGAATAAAAGTACTAAAAAATTCTCTTTTTCTCAACTAATTAGAGTGGCTATCATACATACTTCTTAGAGTTTCTAAAGCCTTTTTTTCTATTCTTGAAACGTATGAGCGAGAAATATTTAACTTTTTGGCTACTTCTCTTTGGGTTAGAGGTTCATACCCGAAAAGCCCATACCTATGCGTTATAATCATAAGTTCACGTTCATTGAGTGCGGTGTCTATATACCTATATAGTTGCTCGGAACGTATCAGCAAATCAACATCATCGTGAATGTTTTTGCCGTCCGTCATAACATCCATTAAAGTCAACGTATTGCCATCTTTATCAGTATCTATTGGCTCGTTAATGCTTATATTGTTCATCGTCTTTTTAGTATATCTAAAGTTCATGAGTATTTCGTTAGCTATACATTTTTAAATGCATTAAAGATTAAAAAAATAATTTTTTTATCAAATAACATATATTTCTGTTGACATTATCTACAAAATAGGGTATAATATATACATACAAAGGATAGCAATAAAAGTTTGGCTTTCCCGTATGTAAAACAAGGAGGAATTATTTTTGAATACTCAAGACACTAAAGAATGGTATGGATTTAACGAAGGTAGATGGTGTAACTCTATCAATGTAAGAGATTTTATTCTTAAAAACTTTACCCCATATGATGGCGATGACTCTTTCCTAGAAGGTCCTACTGAGGCTACTACTAAGCTTTGGGAACAAGTTA
>CAYXNU010000150.1:0-4379 GCA_964466485.1 uncultured Ruminococcus sp. | reverse complement strand
CCACTATAAGAGAAAGTACCAAAGCTTATAGATGAGTCTACAGACTTAGCAGTTTCCTCTAAAGTGCTTAATAAATCGCTACTAAAGAATGGTTGAGAATCGTAAGCATCGGAGGCTAACTTAGCGGCATCCTTGTAAGTTCTAACGTTCTCTAGCATAGCGGTTCTGTTGTCATACTCCTCAAGTTGTGCTATAGTATCGGGGGAGTTAATGAACTCATTAGCATCATCGATGTCACTAACTATAGAAGCATTGTAAATGTTTAGTGCTATGCCCACAACGGCAAATACAGCTACTACTGCACATACTGATATACCTGCGATTAGCTTAAAGGAGTTGTCGTTGCTAACCTTGTCGGTAATCATACCAGCAGTGCCACCTAGTTCAAGAAGGTTAATCTTTTCAGTTTCCTTATCTCTCTTGAACATTGCACCGATAGCATTAGCATAGTTAGAAAACTCTAAGTTTTCGTAACCAGTAATTAGTGGAGGTACGGAGATAACACTAGCAGTTAATCCCATCTGCTCCATTTCGTCTGCCAACTCTCTAAAGCGTTCGCTAGTTTCACCATAGAATACTATATGGTTTATAGGTTCTGTACTTCTGTTCTTTTGGAACTGAACCATACGGGATACGTTTTCTACGATGGCATCTAGTATATAGTCCGAACCCTCTGTGTAGTCGGAGGCATCTATAGATGCAAAACGTGAGAATGAAAGTTGCTTGTCTTGATACAAGTTCATGCTGATAAAGTTTTTATCTATCTGTACTGCCAAGAAAGGCATCTTTTGGATTAATTTACTATCTGCAAGTAAAACTTTGGTGATACAGTTACTAGCAACCACAACAGACTTTAGTGAAATACTTAAGAAAGTAAACACAGTTCTGTAGGCATCAATCATATCGTGAGGACACGCTGTAGCTAGTACAGTAACTTCGTTAGCGTTTTCGCCCTCTTTAGATTCCTTTAGTTCGGATTCATTCTTTACAATAGTATAAGATATACTATATGTATCATCTATTACGCTAACGGACTCTTGCATCTTATCTTTTACCAACTTAGCAAATTCACCACTTTTGCTAGTGTAAGGAACAGATAGTTCCTTAAAGATAGTATGGTTAGAAGATACACTAACGATAGCCTCTTTATCTGCCATTCTGTTAGCTTTTAAAACTTGATTAAGTTGTGTAGCTAACATAGCAGGGTCTTTAGGGATACCTCTAATGATAACGTCTTCTTCTAAGTCTAGTGTAGCAGATGATTGTATTTTTATTTTACCATTGCTTTCCGTACCTTTAATAATATGCACGTTTCTATCAGTAATATCGAAGGATAACATTTAAAAATTCCACCTCTCATCAATAAAGTATTATTCTGTAATTCCGTCCATACCGCTATATAGTGCAGGTAATACAGATGCAACTACTAGTCCTACTGCAACACCCATAATGATAATCATTAAAGGTTCCATCATGCTAACTAAGCTTTGGATAGCAGCGTCTGCTTCTTCCTCGTAGTAGTCGGAAGACTTTTCTAGGATGTCGTCTAACGCACCAGATTCTTCACCAACATATATAATCGAACAGAACATTGAGTCGAAAATTTCAGTTCTTTGAATAGCAGCTGAAAGAGGTTCGCCCTGTTTTACCTCATCAATTACTGTATCAAACTTTTCAGAAATATAGCTATTGTTCATAACGTCTGCAGACCTTTGTAGACACTCTACCATCGGTAAACCACTAGAGTAAAGAGAGGATAAAGTTCTCGAAAAACGTCCAGTGTAAACTTTTACTACTAGAGGTCCAAAGTAAGGTCCTTTGATAATAAACCTATCCCATTTCATTCTCATGCTAGGCATCTTTAAAGCATACATAAAAGCAAACACGATAGCTGCAATTGCTATTACTAGTATGTACCACTTTGATTTCAAGAAGTCACTAAATGAAAACATTGCTCTAGTCAATACTGGCATATCTTCTTCGGATGCAAACATATCACGGAAAGTAGGCATGATAAATGTAAACATACCGATAACGATAACTATACATAGTACCAATAGAACTATAGGATAAGTCATAGAACCTTTAATCTTGTTGTTTAGCTTATTATCTTTCGCATACTGGTCGGATAGTCTTTGCATGATAGAGTCTAACGAACCACTAGACTCACCCGCACCAACCATACTTAACATTAAAGGTGGAAAAGCACCGTTGTGCATTTCCAAAGCACTAGAGAAAGATTCACCCTTTTGAACGCTCTCATAGATGTCTTTCCAGATGTTCTTAGCGGCTTCTGTCGATTGTTCCTTACATAGAATTTCTAAGGTTTTAACTATAGTCAAACCCGAACTCATCATTGCTGCCATTTGACGGCAGTTAAATGCAAGGTCTTTTGTTTTAAATTTGTACGTTGTTTTAGTCGTACCTGAGTCACTTTCTTCCTGAAAACTTACTACAAAAAGACCCCTTTGCCTCATTTGCTCTTGAAAGTCTTTTTCATTCTCAGCAATAATAACGCCTTTTCTGACATTACTAGTTGCATCTTTTGCAGTATAGGAATATTTGCTCATTCTACCACCTCCAAAAAAATTGTTATAGTACAGGGCATCTCACTAATAAGTATATTATAGCACTTTTATAGAAAAAATACAATTGTGAAATTTGTATATTTTATCATTAAATATTTATATCTTTTGCCAAATTATATACAATTATTCGTGTACTATTACTAATTATTTTAATATATCTAAAAGTAATATCTTTTAAGTTGCACAAAAAATATTGCCTAACGTTTTATATTGCCTATATTCTACCTAAATAGTATAATTTAATTTAAATGGAAAAATCTACGATATATACAAAAATGCCCATCTAAAATAATGCAAATTCGATAGATTGAAACTTTCTGTCGGATTTATGTAAAAATATAACAATGCTTGAAAAAATTACGATACTGTGATATAATAGTTTACCGAAAGACACATTTAGGAGGTTTATATTTTTTTTATGGATATTCACTATTTAGATAACGCATCTACTACTAAACCTATGCCACAGGTAGTAGATACCATGGTGCAATGCCTTACCGTGGATTACGGCAACCCATCGTCATTGCATAGCATGGGCTTAAATGCACAATTGCATATGGATAACTCAAGAAAAAGCATAGCTAAAGTTATAGGTGCTACCCCCGACAATATAGTATTTACATCGGGGGCTACAGAAAGTTCTAACATTGCTATATTGGGTAGTGCTAAAATCTATGGTAAACGCAAAAAAAGAGTAGTCACTACTACTATAGAACACGCATCCGTGAAAGAATGTTTTAACGAACTGGAAAAATTAGGCTTTGAAGTCTTTAGGATTGCCCCAAACGAACACGGAGAAATTACCGCTAATGATATCATTAGTGCAGTGGATGACAACACTTGTCTTGTAAGTTGTATGCTCGTAAACAACGAAACAGGCTACATATTGCCCATACAAGAGGCATACTATACCATTAAGAAAAGGTATCCCGAAGTGGTTACACATTGCGACTGTGTACAAGGTTTCCTAAAGCTACCTATAAACGTTAGAACTCTCCATGCGGATTTAATATCCATTAGTGGGCATAAGGTACACGCCTCTAAGGGGGTAGGGGGCTTGTACGTCGCAAAGGGTGTGAGAATCTCTAAGAGTAACCTAGGCGGTAAACAGGAAAAGGGTTTCCGCAGTGGTACGGAAGCACTCCCAAATATTGCGGGTTTTGGCACTGCTGTAGATATCCTTTGCACTACCATAGAAGAACGCTATAGCAAGGTATCCGCACTAAGGGACTACCTACTGGAAAAGCTTTCCCCACTAGACTGGGTTACTATAAATTCCAAAGAGAATGCCTCGCCATATATAGTCAACATATCTGTAAAGGGTATTCGTAGCGAGATAATGTTACACTATTTGGAAACTAAAGGTGTATACGTTTCTAGTGGTTCAGCGTGTTCCAAAGGCGAAAAGAGTGGTGTTCTAGGGCAGTTCGGTCTAAGCGACAAGCTATCCGATAGTGCTATTAGGGTTAGCTTTTGCGAAACCAACACCCCTCAAGATGTAGACGCTTTAGTTACAGCACTACAGCAAGGCTTTGAAAGTTTAATAAAAAGCTAAAAAAATACCGCCTAGACTTCCCTAGGCGGTTTTGTTTATATGTTTAATATTTGTTTCTTTTTAGCCTCAAATTCTTCGTCAGTAAGTATTCCTTGTTCTTTCAACTTTTGGAGTTCCTGTAGCTTGTCGGTTAAGCTACTCTCTTGTGGTGTAGCCACTGGCTGAGGTTGAGAAGGCTTACTAGAGTTTGCCCATATTAGTAGCACTATCCAAAGGATGATAGTTCCACCGAATAA
>CAYXNU010000149.1:0-4387 GCA_964466485.1 uncultured Ruminococcus sp. | reverse complement strand
TCTCTACTACTACGGGAATATCTGCACTAGAGCGTTCTATTACTGCTATGAAGTGTGTGGACGATAACGCTATTCCTAGTGACTTTCGTCGTCCAGGGCATATGTTCCCACTAGAGGCTAAACATGGCGGTGTCCTTGAAAGAAATGGTCACACTGAGGCTACTGTGGACTTAATGCGTTTGGCTGGTCTAAAGCAAGTGGGTCTATGCTGTGAAATCATGGCGGATGACGGTACTATGATGCGTAAAGAACAGCTTATAGAGTTTGCCAAAGAGAACAATCTAACGTTTATAACTATCAAGGATTTGCAGTCCTACCGCAAAAAGTATGACTTCTTTATGGAGGAGGTATCCACTGCAAAACTACCTACTAAGTATGGAAACTTCGTAATACATGGGTTCTATAATAACATCACTAAGGAACACCATGTTGCTCTAACTATGGGCGATGTATCCAATGGAGAGCCAGTACTTTGTAGAGTACATTCCGAATGTTTAACTGGTGACGTTTTCGGTTCATGCCGTTGCGATTGCGGTGAACAGCTAGACAGTGCTATGAAACAGATTGCTAAAGAGGGTCGTGGAGCGTTACTATATCTAAGACAAGAGGGTCGTGGCATAGGCTTAATTAACAAGCTAAAAGCTTACGAACTACAAGAACAAGGCTTAGACACTGTAGACGCTAACATTAAGTTAGGTTTTGCCCCAGACTTGCGTGACTACTCTTGCGGTTCTCAAATGTTGCTAAAGTTAGGCATTAGCAAGTTAAGGTTGCTAACTAACAACCCCCTAAAGATTTCCGACCTATCTGAGTACGGTATAGAAATAGTGGAGAGAGTGCCTATACAGATTAACACCAACCGCTTTGATGAGTTCTATCTAAAGACTAAACAACACCGTATGGGACACCTTGTAAACTATGACAAGGAAAGTAATTAACTATTAAGGAGGGAACTGCCATGTACGTTTTAATTAGAGATTTTGCTAACGATTGCCTTAAACTAGTACAAGTTAGTGAGATGGGTTATGATTCCAATAACGAAACCATGTGGATTGTTAGTTGCGATGGCAACAACAGAGATGTGCCAATATCCGTGGAACAGTATGAAAAGGTAGTGAAGTATCTTTTTAAGTACGGCAAGGTAGACCTATCCAACACTAGTTTGAGAGCATATTACGAGGACGACGGCTACAACCTCTATGGGGACGATGAAAACGAATACGACGAGTAACAACCATATAGGTGTTATTATATATATGATTATTTTAGTAAAGGAGTTTTTTCACATGAATATTATTGAAGGAAAGTACTTAGGCAATGATATTAAGATAGGTATAGTTGCATCTAGGTTTAATGAATTTATCACTAGTAAGCTAATAGGCGGTGCTGAAGATTGCCTAACACGTCACGATGTTTCTACAGATAACATAGACTTAGCGTGGGTTCCAGGGGCTTTTGAAATCCCACTAGTAGCACAGAAGATGGCTCAAAGTGGTGACTACGATGGAATTATATGTTTAGGTGCTGTAATTAGGGGTGCTACTAGCCACTATGACTATGTGTGTGCAGAAGTATCCAAAGGTATAGCTACTGTATCTTTGCAGACTGGTGTACCAGTTATGTTTGGTGTAGTCACTACTGACAACATAGAACAGGCTATCGAACGTGCAGGTACTAAGGCTGGTAACAAGGGTTACGATTGTGCAATGTCTGTGCTTGAAATGATAAACTTAATGAGAGAGTTTTAATCTTGAAAAATATTTGTAGGGAACGCCCAATGGGCGTTCCACTATTGTAAAAGGTATTTATATATAGTGATTTTTTCTAAAATGGAAAGGAGATTTTTTTTAATGAAAGCAATATTTTTTGATGTAGACGGTACTATCATTTCCGATGATGGTAAACATTATATTCCACAGTCTACGAGGGATACTATTAAGAGGTTGCGTGAAAACGGTCATATGACTTTTATAAATACTGGTAGGGTTTTCTGCAACTTAGAACCCGTAATTAAAGAGTTGGGCTTTGATGGCTATCTATGCGGTTGCGGTACTAACATAGTGCTAAACAACAAGGATATTTTCTACCTTGAACCGAATAGGAAACGCTGTATGGATATCGCTAACTTTTTACATGATTTGAATTTTGAAACCCTATACGAACACAAAGAGGGTGTTTTTTTCGACTTTGAAAACGCTACAGAAGAACGCTCCTTAACATGGAAAAAGTTCTTTGAACGTGAACACAAAGACGTTACTAGAGATTTTAAAGACCCAAACTTTATATTTGATAAGTTTATAGTTTGGCTGGATTCCGATGACAGAACACAAAAGTTAGCAGACTACATTTCTAAAGACTTTGAGCCTATACTCCGCAGTGAACGTTCTGGGAAGTTTTTCGAGGTTATCCCTAGAGGTTTTAGCAAGGCTACAGCTATTCAAACTGTTGCCGAAAAGTTTAACATTTCCAAAGAGGATTTATACGTTGTAGGAGATGGCGAAAACGATTTATCTATGTTTAAAGCTGTTAAAAATAGCATTGCTATAAAGGGCAACGAAAACATATATCCTTACGTTTCATACGTCACAGATACCCTTTACAATGACGGTATTCAAAAGGCTATGCAACACTTTAACTTAATATAATATATTCACATATCATATACGGAACGGCGAATCGCCGTTCCCTACAAAAATAATCTATTTATTGAACTAATATTTTGCTTTTAAAATATATCTTGCAGTAATGTTTTAAGTGTGTTATAATGTATTTATAAACCATATAATATACCTATGAGGAGTGATAAAATGAGAAGTAAAGGTACTAAACAGATAACTGAAAATCGCAAGGCTAGACACGAATACTATGTGCTTGAAACGTACGAGGCAGGTATAGAGTTGATAGGCACGGAAGTTAAATCCATTAGAAATGGCAGTGTTAATCTTAAAGATAGTTGGTGTTCTATCGATAGAGGAGAACTATTTATTAAGGGTATGCATATATCACCCTATGAAAAAGGAAATATCTTTAATAAAGACCCCCTAAGGGTTAGAAAACTTCTATTGCACCGCAGAGAGATTGACAAGCTTTATGGCACTCTAAAACAAGACGGCTTGACCTTAATACCTATTTCACTATACTTTAAAGATAGCAGAGTTAAAGTTCAGTTGGGGCTTTGTAGAGGTAAAAAACTCCACGATAAGAGAGAAACTTCTGCTAAACGTGATGCCCAAAGACAGATTGACAGGGCTGTAAAATCTAATGGTAGAGAGTATTAATCTTTCAGTAGTATTCATATACTATAGTTGAATATTTTGCTAAAGGCTCTAACACAACCTATATATAGGAGGTATTGTTTTGAAATTTATAAACGTAAATAACATAAATGCACAGTTGGAAAACAACCCAGTCGATTTTATAAGTTCTTGTGAACAGAATTACATTGACCAGTTAGTTAATTCTGCTAACCACATTGTGGAAAACGTTAGCCAAAAACCAGTAGTATTAATAGCAGGTCCATCGGGTTCGGGTAAGACTACTTCTGCTTTAAAACTATCTAGAATATTGCTAGATGTGTTCGATTGCCCCTCAAGAGTAATCTCTTTAGATAACTACTTTAAGTCTAACGACTCTCCTAATATGCCTACAAACCCCGACGGTTCTATAGACTTAGAGTCGCCACTTTGCATGGATATAGAACTACTTAGAGAACATATTAAAAAGATATCTCAAGGAATATCTTTCGATATGCCTTACTTTGACTTTACTACACAGTCCCGTGGGGGCTACAAACCCTTTACAGTAAACAAAGGCGAAGTAGTAATATTTGAGGGTATACACGCTCTAAACCCTATAATTAATGGTACTCACAACACTACTAAGATATATGTAAGTATTCGTACTAGGTTAGTGAACGACGATGGTAGCGTACTACATCCTAGACGTATACGCTTAATGCGTAGGTTGATGAGAGATAGCCTATTTAGGGGTAGAAAGTATCAAGAAGTGTTTAAGTATTTTCAGTCGGTGTCGCTAGGTGAAGATAAGTACATTATGCCATATAAGGGCTTAGCTGAATTTGATATCGATACTTTTCACAGCTACGAACCCTCGATATATAAGAACTACTTACTTAACGATTTAATCTCTATTCAAGATGATATGAAAACCAACGTTGAATACAACGAAATAGTTAGTTTCTTATCGGAGTTAAACCCTTTGGATTCTAAACTAGTCCCAGATACTTCTGTAATTAGAGAGTTTATCGGTGGAAGTAGTTTTCAATATTAATTGTGGGGAACGCCGATTGCAGTTCCGTTTTAAAAAAAATATAAAAAAGTGGAACGGTTATTTGCCGTTCCACATATTTTTTATTTTATATCATAGT
>CAYXNU010000148.1:0-4389 GCA_964466485.1 uncultured Ruminococcus sp. | reverse complement strand
TTATTTAGTATTATAAACAAGAATATAAGAAAGGATTTTTTTATGGCAATTAAAGTATGTATGGTATCACTAGGGTGTAGCAAAAACCTAGTAGACAGCGAAAGAATGTTAGACAAGATTAGAAAACATGGCTATGAGTTGGTAGTCGAATACGGCGAAAGCGACGTTGCAGTAGTAAATACTTGTGGCTTTATACAGTCCGCTAAAGAAGAAGCTATAGAAACTATCTTAGAGATTGCTAAACTTAAACAAGAAGGCACTATCAAGAAGATTATAGTTACTGGCTGTTTGGTAGAACGCTACAAAGAAGAACTTGCTGACGAATTCCCAGAAGTTGACGCTGTGTTGGGTATAGGCAATCAAGAGGATATTATAGACGTTATAGATAAGGTTCTACATGGACAACATATTGTAAACTTCGATGATAAGTACAGACTACATCTTACTGGCGACAGAATCATTAGCACGTTGCCATTCTTTGCATACCTAAAGATTGCAGAGGGCTGTTCTAATAGATGTTCATACTGTGCTATTCCAAACATTCGTGGCGACTACAGAAGCGTACCTATGGAAGATATCCTAAAAGAAGCTAACTGGTTAGCCGATAACGGTGTCACTGAACTAATAGTAATCGCTCAAGATACTACACGCTATGGCTATGACTTATATAAAGAGTACAAACTCCCTGAACTACTAAAAGAACTCTGTAAGATAGATAACTTAAAATGGATTAGAGTGCTATACTGCTACCCAGAAAAGATTACTGACGAACTACTAAACGTCATAGCTACAGAAGATAAGATTGTCAAGTATATGGATATTCCTATACAACACTGCAACGAAACTGTATTGAAAAATATGCGTAGGGGTGGCAGTGCTGAAAAGTTACGTCAGCTATTTAAACACATTAGAGAGGTTATCCCTAACATTACCCTTAGAACTACTCTAATTACTGGTTTCCCTCAAGAAACTGAAGAACAGTTTACAGAGTTGGCGGAATTCGTTAAAGAGATTCATTTCGATAGGTTGGGCTGTTTCCCATACTCTCAAGAGGAGGGTACTCCCGCAAGTGAAATGGATGGTCAACTGGATGAGGAAACTAAAAACCACCGTGCTGAAATTATCATGGAACAACAGATGCTTTTCAGTGAGGAAAACAATGAGAAAAAACTCGGTACTACTGTGGAAGTCGTAGTTGAGGGCTTTGACAAGTGGGCAGAGTGTTACTTTGGCAGAACTTCCGCTGATGCCCCTGATATCGATGGTAAGATATTCTTCTCTAGTGAGGATAAACTATCCATTGGGCAGTACGTTAAAGTTGAAGTAAACGACGTTATAGACTATGATTTATGCGGAATGGTGGTAGAACAATGAAACTAAATCTACCTAACAAACTAACCCTTATGAGGGTAATATTAGTGCCTTTCTTTGTATGGGCATTCTTAGCGAAAGTATACGTTATAGCTTTAGTACTCTTTGTAGTGGCATCTATAACGGACTTCCTAGATGGATACATCGCTAGAAAGAACAACCTAGTTACAAACTTTGGAAAGTTCTTAGACCCCTTAGCAGATAAAGTTTTAGTAATATCTGCACTAGCCTGTTTCACTGATGTAGACTTAATTAGCTGTGTACCACTGATAATTATAGCCTCTCGTGAGTTTATGGTATCGGGTTTAAGGTTAATAGCTAGTGGTGAGGGTGTAGTAATTCCTGCTGGTATGTCGGGCAAACTAAAGACAGCCTTTACTATGGTATCTATCATATATATTTTGGTGTACTGTATACTAGGGTTATCTAGTGGTGTGCCTTATGTGGTAATGCAAGTACTAGTTTGGATTTCTGTAGCCTTAACTATCTATTCAGGCTGTGAGTACTTAAAAGGCTGTTGGAAGTATATTAAAGAATAGACTATGTATGGGACGGCAATTCGCCGTTCCGTTTTTTGTTTATAGTACACATATTTTGTGGGTGTAGTCTAAACCGCAAGGCAAAGTTTTGTCAGTGGAGAGAGAGTATATATCGGTAGAGGTGCTTTCCAGTTTGGCAAACCTGTTGCACTCCAAAGAGATTTTTTCAAGCTTAGCAAGGGAAGTCCCTATAGGAATGTTGCAAGTTTTCTTAGCCTTAGAGAGTATTTCCACACCTTTGGAATTCATAGCTAAAACCCTAGCGTATGGCGGTAGTATGGCAATATCTTGTTTGGTTATGCCTAGCGTTAGGTTTAGGATAATTCTTCTAATTCGGGATAGAGTGTACCTTTTAGTCTTTATGCTAAATAGTAAGTCTTCTAGGGTAGTAGCGTTCTTAGTGGATTGTAGTATTCTGTGTTCTAAGCCGTGGGATACATCGAATATAGCTTGAATATCCTCTGCTGTGGAGGTTCTAAGCTTGTATAGGATAGTCTTTTCTAGGTTCTGTATTTTAGAAACTTCCCTAGAGGATAGAGTTTCCTTGCAATACTCTGGGATGTACTTGCTGTAATCTTCGTGGGAGAGTATCATATTTCTAACGGTTGAGGCACTTGCAAAGGTATCTATAGGGGTGCTTGAGTGGTGATGTACGTTCTTCCTAGGGAGGGTAGTAGGTTGTATATTAGAGTGTAGCCTGTTCAAAGCACGAATGTATTCTAACCCTAGTACGTTGTTGGGGTCACTTAAGATGTTAGATATTTCGTCACCGTATGCCTTGCACATAACCTTATTAATAGCAGTAGGGAAAGTGTCGCCATGGTTTAAGAGTTCTAAAACCTCTGGGGAGTTTCTTAAACTTTCTGATAAGTTGGCAATATTAGTTAAGGTTTGTATATCCGTACTGCTACCAAAAGATATGCTATCAATACAGCCTAGGGAGTCTAACAGGTACACCCCACCTAGTGCAAAGTATTCCGCAGTGGATAGCACATACGGCACAGGAAGTTCTATTACTAAGTCTGCACCCCCTTGAATAGCCATTCTAGAACGGCTAAACTTATCTATGATAGCAACGTCGCCACGCTGAACGTAGTTTCCGCTCATTACCACTACTAAGTGTGAAATATCATAGGTTTTGCGAAACTGCTCTATTTGATACCTATGCCCATTGTGGAAAGGGTTATATTCTGCTATAATTCCACCGATATTCATAAAAAAAACACTCCCTTATTGTTGAAACTTGAAAAAACACTTGAAATTTGTCGAAATTAGATATATAATATTAGTATAATATTATATTTTTTAATCACGAAAGGACTTTAGATTACCATGAAGAAAATACTAGTAATCAATGCAGGTAGTTCATCATTGAAGTACCAACTTATCGAAATGGATACCGAAACTGTAATTGCTAAGGGCAACTGCGATAGAATCGGTATTGGCGGACACATATCTTACAAAACTTCCGAGGGCGTTACCCTTGAAAAAGATGTAGACTTTCCTACTCACACAGAGGCTTTTAACGAACTAATCAACGCTTTAACTACTGGCGAAACTAAGGTTATCGACAACATGAATGAGATTCTAGCAGTAGGTCACAGAGTAGTACAAGGTGCTGAAGTATTTACAGAAACTTGTATCGCTACTGACGAAGTTATCGCTAAGATTGACGAACTCGCAGAACTTGCTCCAGTACACAACCATGCTCACGTTTTAGCACTAAATGCTTGTAAGAGCGTTCTACCTAAGGATGTTCCACAAGTAGTAGTATTCGATACTTCTTTCCACCAAACTATGCCTGAAAAAGCTTATATGTACGCTCTACCTTACGAGTGCTACGAAAAGTTTAAGATTAGAAAGTATGGTTTCCACGGTACTTCCCACAGATTTGTATCTCAAAGAGTTGCTGAAATAGTAGGCAAGGATATTAAAGACTTAAAGATTATTTCATGTCACCTAGGCAATGGTTCTTCTATCACTGCTATAGAAGATGGCAAGTCTATCGATACTACTATGGGCTTTACTCCTCTTGATGGCTTAATTATGGGTACTAGATGCGGTTCTATCGACGCTTCTGCTGTTACTTACCTACAAGAAAAGATGGGTCTATCTCCTAAGGAAACTAGCGACTACCTAAATAAAAAGTCTGGTTTTATAGGTGTTTCTGGTATCTCAAGCGACAACAGAGATATCACTAAGGCTAGACAAGAACACAACCACCGTGCAGAGATTACTTCTGAAATGTTAGCTTATGAGATTAAGAAGTATATCGGTTCATTTATGGCTGTTATGAATGGTGCTGATATTATACTATTTACTGGTGGTATTGGTGAAAACGCTCCTGAAGTTAGAGCAGAAGCTCTTGCTAACCTCGAAAACCTAGGCATTAAACTAGATACCGAACTAAACGCAGTTAGAGGAAAAGAACAGAAGATTTCTACTGAGGATTCTAAGGTTCAAGTTTGGGTAGTACCTA
>CAYXNU010000147.1:0-4415 GCA_964466485.1 uncultured Ruminococcus sp. | reverse complement strand
TTGCATAGTATCGTTATAGCTTTGTTGTTTTCCGGCAATTTGTCTAGCATAGTTTTAAGTAGATGTTCTTGTTTAATAAGTAGCATACTTTCGGCTTCTCCATCCAATATACCTTGCGATAGATACTCTTGTATTAAGTCTATATACTTTTCTAACGCAGACATATTTTCCGGTAACTGTCGGTAATCATATTCAGCACATTTAATGCGGTTTTCATACTCTCTTTGAACTTTCATAATAACCGATGCAGAGATATGTACTACTTCAACATCTTCAGACTTCAGCCCTAACTTAAGTATTTCAACAAGGTTAGGCGGATTCTTTTCTATGGCTTCAAATAGTACTTCTCTTGTGATGTTTGTACTTACATCCATATTAACGCTGGTGTTAGGTTGTTTTTCTAAGCCAGTGTGATTTAGATACTTGAAAAGTTTTTTATTATCGTACTTAGATTCAGTCTTTACAAACTCTGTTACTAGAAGACTTATCTCCCCAATATAAGGCAAACATACTGCATACACTAGGTATACGTACGGATGCCTAGAAACTTTTAGTTCTATAGCAATAGCGTATAGAACTATTAATAAAATGTGTGTTCCAACTATAAGAACTATTAACATACTATCCCCCCGTAAGTTGTCTATTTCGACTTATTTCGTAAACGTTCACGATACTCACTTATTAGTACGGCTATTACGAAGTACACCGCTATAGGTATCCAGTTGTCTATATGGTAGAATAGAACGTACCAACGATAACCTCCAGCAAGGCGTTGTACTACACTAGCTATACTGCATACCCCCGCAGATATAACTCCTAACCTTTTACCATCTATTAAACTGCAAACACATACGTATAGTAGCCTTAAATCTACATACTGCAAGTCCGACGATACTGTGACAAATTCCGCGTAGAGTTCTACCAATACAAATATACATACATATGCAACCACTTTTAGTATAGTGTTAAAGGATTTCTTTCTCTTAAACTTTTTCAAGTTGCTATAGGTATTTTCTTCTATGTTTAGTATGTAAGGCATATCTTGTAAAAAATTCCCCTTAGGTGACCATTCATTGTTTTGAAAACTGTTGTAACGTATGGTATCACATTCGGTAGTGTAGTCCTCCACGGTAACCTGTTTATAGCGTTCTTTGAAAATTTCAATTAGGTTTTCTAGTGTGAATAGATAACTACTCTGTACTTCTACGGTACTATTTGTATTTGTAGAAGTGTAAGAATCTTCTAATATTAGTTTTAGTGCCATACAAAAGTCATTAATGTATAGACAGTCGCAAGTTTCGTCTTTGGCACCCAGTGGCGTAATAGTATTCTTTTTAGTAATCTCATGTACTTTTTGGCTTATGTATATAGGCATATCGACTTCACCGTATAGGCACGAACACGAAATAAAAGTTAATTTAGTACCATAAGTATTTTCAAGTTCTTTTAGTATCATTCTAGAGATGCTTTTTTCGAAAGGACGTTTTCGGAAGATGCTTCTTTCTTCTATTAGAAAAACCTGTTTAACAGTACGCTTACATAGGAAGTTTAATCTAGTATTTACGTAATTTAAGTCTATGTTATCGGTGCTGTATAGTATTACTGTGTCGTAGTGTTCATCTTCAACTTCCATAGCTTGAGTAGTATCTATATACTGATAGTCAGCTTCATATATGCTTTGTTCCTTGCTTTCGGCAGTGATGGGATAGTAAGTAGCAAGGTAGTTACATACTTTCGTACCAAATTCATTCAGTGAGCCTATGTATAGAATATTCATGATGATTATCTCCTTAAATAATGTATTTACCTACTATAGGAATCTTCTTTACTAGCAAACTTAAAAAAAAGCTAACTGGTAGAACGAATAGTATTAGCATGGGTATCATATATATAGCTGGATAAGTTACCGGCGAGAATCCTAGCTTATCTAGAAAAGCTAGTAGTACTACATGAATCATATACACGCCGAACGTAAGTCCGGAAATATCTAATATTAACTTTTGGTGTTCTTGTGAAAAAGTAACGTTACTTAATTTATCTTTAGCAAATACAAATATTGCAATACCTTGCAACGCAGTAAATAGGTTGTTATCGGCTTGCATATCTTCGTTGTGTTGACCATCCCTTAAAGTTAGTAAGTATGTACCTATGAATACTACTAGTGTTGATAGTATCCCAACAGCATATATAAATCTTTTGGCACTGTTAGATAACTCAACATTATGAAGTACATACCCTACAAAAAAGAAGCATACGTACGCTGAAGTAAAGCCAAAGTTATTCTGTCGTGTAAGTAGCGAAGTATCGAAGAATAGCCCTAAATCTTGAAGCAGTGGCACTACCACTCCAGTAAGTGCGGTTACTATCGTTAGAGTTATAGTTACTTTCATGCTCTTAGTTGCTACACGCAGTAGAGGCGTAACCATGTACATACCTATTATCATAGGTATAAACCAAAGGTGAAAGTGTCCTTGAAATACCATAGTTGCAAAACTATCAACCACATCTTGCCCAGATAGTTTATTATAACACGCATAGAATATAGTCCAAAAAGCAAATGCACATAGCATCCTAAAGATATTTTTCTTGTATAGCCTATCTATAGTTACATTTCTATTAGGGTCTAAGAAACTAGCCCCACTAATCATTAAGAATACTGGTACCATCCAAGCAGATAGAGAACCGTAAACGTTTGAAACCCACCAGTCAGTTCCGAGAGTTTCTACGAACTCAAAAGTAGCAGTTGCAGAGTGCCTAACTACTAGGAAAATCATGGCGGAAATACGCAATATATCCCAATACCATATTCTTTTTTTTACTACTGTTTCCATAGTCATTTCCTCTTAGTTAGTCTTGAGCGGTATAACGTAAGTCTTCGACTCTCTTAGCCTTGCCCACGAAACGCTCCAGCGTTCCACGTCCTACCAGTTCAATATTCATCTTAACAATAACTATTTCACGTAGTTTGCATTCCAACTGATGTTTTATACTTTTCAGTGCAGACTCTGTATAGTGTTCTAAGTTATGTGCTAGTTCCACAAATACGGTAGCGTTATCTTTATAGTCGTTGCGTTCCAACTTTATATAGTAGTGTGGGCTTAGTTCTTTAACGTTATCTATAGCATACTCCACTTGAGATGGAAACACGTTAATCCCTTTAAATACGAACATATCGTCAGTTCTTGAAGTAGGGGCGTACATTCTAACGGAAGTCCTACCACAAGCACAGATACTATGGTTTAACTTAGTAATATCTCTAGTGCGGTAACGTAGCAAAGGCATACCCTCTCTAAGTAGAGAAGTAAACACTAGTTCACCTTTTTCGCCATCCGATAAGACTGCACCAGTTTTCGGGTCTATAATTTCAGGATAGAATATATCTTCTGATATGTGCATTCCATCTCTAGCTTCACACTCACCAGCCACACCAGGGCCAAAGCATTCCATAAGGCCGTAATTATCTGCTGTAGGTACGCCTAAGTTTTCTTCGATAGTACGCCTCATACTCTTAGTACATCTTTCCGCCCCTAGTAGAACTTTTCTTATTTTAAACTCTGTCCTAGGAAAGTTAGAATCTCTAATTAGTTCGGATAGGTAAGTAGCATATGATGGAGTTGCCATAAGCACGGTAGCCCCGACATCATGCAACATAACCAGCTGTTTTTTAGTGTTACCCGTGGATGATGGTACTATAGTGCATCCTATTCTTTCAGCCCCTTGATGGAAACCAAACGCACCAGTAAACAGTCCATAACCTACAGAAATCTGCATAACGTCGTCTTCTGTAAGACCGTTTTGCATTAGTACTCTTGCGGAAGCGTCTGCCCAAACGTCCATATCTTTTTTAGTATAGTAACCTATAGTAGGTTTACTGGTCGTACCAGATGAGGCATGTACTCTCTTTATCTTATCCCAAGGCACTGCTAATAGTCCTTTAGGATAGTGTTTTTTTAAGTCTTCTTTCGTGGTAAATGGTATCTTCTCAATATCCTTTAAAGATTTAATTTGCAAACCATTTGTAATTCCTACAGCTTCTAATCTTTCAAAATAGAATGGCACATTATCATGGCAATAACTTACCATGTGCTGTAACCTAGATAGTTGTAACTTTTCCATCTCTGTTCTTTCAATGGTTTCAATGTAATTGTTGTAAATAGCCATACTTTTTCCTCTTTTTATATATTCAAATTATCTTGTCACTACTTTAAAATAGTTTATACTGTTAATTAACAAGCATATTATACCATGCTTTCTATATAATGTCAATAAAGTTTTGGTGTGTAAAGTGTACAATTGTACGCCTTACAATAATATGAGAATTTTTTTAAAAAAAATTATGCTTACTGATGATATTTCGATTTTTAAGCCACAGAACGGCGATATCTTATCGAATTTACGTTAAATGCAGACATAAA
>CAYXNU010000146.1:0-4474 GCA_964466485.1 uncultured Ruminococcus sp. | reverse complement strand
ACGTTCACTAATATTACTGCTATACCTATCAAGCCAACACTGGATTTCAACAGCCCCAAACTAGAACGCACCGTTTCACAAGCATCCGAAATGGCACTACCTACTATGGGTACTCCATTAGATACCACAAACTTTAGAGCCTTAGCAGTTACTTTATCACTAGAGTTGCACACGCTCCCTTGAATGGTTACTATTCCCGAAAATATAAACATGGATACACTCATGCCCCAGTTGACAACCTTTTTTATTAGCTTAACTATCCCCCCTAGAGATACTTCTGTGCATATGCCATTAACACAAGATATTGCTAAACTTATGCTCATAAGTGGCAATATGATATTATCTGCAAACTGCACCCACAGTTGACAACTTAAATATGTAATAGCCCCATAACTTGCCGAACTACTCACTTGACCGTTTGCCACCATGATACTACTAAGTATAGGCACATACGAATTTATAAACATTGCACAAGATGTCATCATCTCACGCAAAGAGTTGGTTAAATCTATAATAGGTTCTATTACTACTCTTATGCATACTAGAATACTTATCATGCTATATACTTTTTGTGCCTTAGATATTTCACTAAAAGATTGCATTAAGGCGGTTAGTAGTACACACACCGTCAAGGATACTATTAAGTCCAAAGGCATGGTAATGCTGTCTTTTATAGCGTTCAATATTGAACTATATATACTACTGAAAGATATATTTTGTAAGTCGTAGTCATATATAGAACCATCGGGCATAATGCTATCTAAGCTATCTTTGATATCCCCCACTAAGGCGTTATCCATAGATTTTATCCCCCCTTAATACAACATAAGCTTTTTCACTAGATAATACAACTCTTGCAATAGCGGTATACTTAGCGATAGTATAGCAATCTTACCAGTAAGCAACACCACCCCAGATAGTGCATTTTGGTTAGCGTCTTTGCAAACATCCACGGATATGTTAGTTACTATGCAAATACCTAAAGTCTTTAAGAGTATAGTGTAGATATCGTTGTCATTTAGGGTTGATAGCAAAACCTTTAAAAAATCCAAAGTGCTTGACAGATAGTTACTTACATATAGTACCACTATTACTATAGCACAGATAGTTATCAGTAGGACGTATTCTTTAGCATGGCTTTCCAACAGCTTGTTTAACATAGCCACGCACAAAACCAAACCGCACACTAATAGTATATTAATCATAACGCAAATAAACTTTTCAAAGTATCGAATAGCTGTGATATTTCGTCCACTAACATTAGTAGCACTACCACTATCCCTGCTAGACACATCAACATAGCTTGGTCATCTCTGTCAGCTTTTTTTAGTACTATGTTCAATACAGAAACTATCATGCCAACCCCCGCAATTTTAAATATTAAATCTATGTTCATAGACTTACACCACCATTATAGATACAGCTATGCCTATAAGTATTCCCACCCAACGGTATAGATTGCCGTTTTTAGAATAGTCCTCAATAGCCTTGCTATGTAGGTTTTTTAGCCTATCCATAGCCAAATGCAAGTTAGAAACGCTTTCGTCACAGCCAACCCTACCCAGTGAATTTCCCAAACTATAGAGTATATCTTTTTCTTCAGACTTTAGAGAGTAATCCTTATTAATAGAAGTGTTCCAAAGTTCGTTAAAAGGTATAGTTTGGTTAAAATTCTCATGAAAGATTTCTAGAAACTTAAGTTTACAAAATTCGGGGTTGCTGTAAGCATTTTCAAGCAACTGCCAAACCGTTGGGGCGGTATACTGTATCGATATTGAAAAATCGTTAAGTAGACAGTATAGAGCATTAATAGTATCTATTCTTTTTCGCAAACTTTCAGCTAAAGCTATACCAGTCGCACCACAAGATACTACTATTAACATTGCACCTAAAAACTTCAACATATCCCCCCTAGAGTTTTAAAGTCTATGACTTTGCCCAAATGTGAACCATGCCCCAATAGCACAATGCTATCGAAAGCGTTGGTGCTTAGTATCTGTTTAAAGTTAGGATTACTTAACACTAGTTTGATACTATCAGCGTGAGCAGTACAGACAAACTTAACGCCACATATTGCCCCAAAACTGATAGCATTAAAATCTTGAATAGTTCCAATCTCATCGCAGAAAACTATTTCAGGTGACATAGTTCTAATAGCAGACTCTATACCTATGTTCTTTGGGTAGCCATTAAAGATATCCACTTTTAAACCGATATCACTTTGGGGCATTCCGTCGTATACACTAGCAATTTCGGAACGCTCATCAATTAGAGATACCTTGTACTTGTTGGATACCAACCTACACAAGTCACGCAATATGGTAGTCTTTCCGCTTAGAGGTTTACCGACTATTAGCACACCCTTAGCGGTAGAAAAGTCCACCAGTTTAAATACTTCGTTAGCACTGCCCCTAACCTCATGCGAAACCCTTATGTTAATGGAATTTATATCCTTAATAGTATGCAGTTCATTGCCCTTAAAGATATAACTTCCACAGATACCGACCCTGTTGCCACCCTCAATAGTAATGTATCCTTGAGAGATTTCCCTTGCGTAGCTATGCACAGAATGTTCACAGATAGCCTCAAAAGTTTGGAGTATATCTAGTCTGTTACAGATAATTCCATAGTTGCCACATTCCGATAAAGTACCATCCACTTGCGGATAGTACTCGATAGTATTTATCGTTATAGCAAAAGGTCTATTAATGCGTAAACGCACCTCTTGAACGTCAGCGTTTACGCTACTTAAAGCCCCTTGAAACTTTTTAGGGAGATACTTATACACTGCTTTAATACTCAAAACTTTTACACCTCTTTAGTAATTATTATGCTAGTCCATAACGATATAGAACACAAAAATAAGGAACACCCTTAAATTAAGAGTGTTCCTAAAAGTTGCTAAATACGAGCTAATCCAACTACAGCAGAAGTTAATCCTAAAGCCATGATGGATAGACATCCCATGCAACCCATACATCCCGAACGGCGTGGAGGTCTGCCACCACCACCGCCACCATTTGGAGGAGGTGGAGGGGGTTGTCTGTGTCCGCCGTTACCGCCACCATGTGGGGGTTGTCCGAAACCACCGCCACCGCCACCGTGTGGAGGTTGTCCGAAACCGCCGTTACCACCGCCGTGAGGAGGTTGTCCAAAACCACCGCCACCGCCTTCACCACGAAATGACATAAAACCATTATTCATAGAAAAAACTCCTTTCAAATTAGAATAATATTTGCATTTGCATAAATATATGTTACAAAACTTTGGAAAAGTTTTCGATAACATCAATAGTCTTGTCTATATCTTCGTCAGTGTGTGCATTAGATATAAACATAGCCTCAAACTGCGATGGTGCTACATATATGCCATGTTCTAGCATATAGTTGAAATATTTGGTATATTTAGTAGTATCAGCAGTTGTAGCGGAATTATAGTCCACCACTGGGGTATCTGTGAAAAATACACTCATTAGAGAGCCTACCCTATTAACCCACACACCATCAAGCTTTTTATAGGCATTTTCAAGAGCAATAGTCTTTTCCTCAATGGACTTATAAATATCCTTAGACTGTTTTAATATTTCAAGTGTAGCAATACCAGAAGTCATAGCTATGGGGTTTCCCGAAAGCGTTCCTGCTTGATATACCCCACCCAAAGGCGACACGCACTGCATAATCTCATAAGAGCCACCGTAAGCACCTACGGGCATACCACCGCCAACAATCTTACCTAGTGTGGTAATATCAGCGGACACACCAAAGTATTCTTGTGCGGAATGGTAGTCTACTCTAAACCCCGTGATAACTTCGTCAAATATTAGCAATGCACCATACTGTTTAGTGATATCTCTTAAGAACTGCAAATAGCCATCCTTAGGGGGGACTACTCCCATGTTGGCAGGTACTGGCTCAACTATCACACAAGCGATATCTTTTCCGTACTGTTCAAAAAGTTCCTCTACAGATTGCCTATCATTAAAGTTAGCTAGTAGCGTATTCTGTGTATAGGACGTAGGTACGCCCTCGCTGTCGGGGGTGCTGTTGGTAAGTAATCCCGAACCGCCCTTAACTAGCAACCCATCGGAATGCCCATGGTAGCAACCTATAAACTTTACTATCTTGTCACGGTGAGTGTACCCCCTAGCCAAACGGATAGCACTCATAGTTGCCTCTGTACCAGAACTTACTAGCCTAACCATTTCCATACTAGGTATAGCCTCGGTAATTAGTTCAGCTAAGCGGATTTCCTTTTCTATGCAAGTACCAAAAGTCAAGCCGTCGTCACAAGCAGACTTTACCTTTTCTATAACTTGTGGGTAAGCGTGTCCCAATATTCCAGGTCCCCATGAACATACATAGTCTATATAGGAGTTTCCGTCAACGTCATAGATATGGCTACCCTTTGCCGATTTCATAAATATAGGTTCACGTCCTACAGACTTAAAAGAACGCACTGGGCTATTAACTCCCCC
>CAYXNU010000145.1:0-4614 GCA_964466485.1 uncultured Ruminococcus sp. | reverse complement strand
GTTGGTCTATAATTCCATCCTTTATAATAATCTTAGGTTTCCCAGATACCCACTTCCTAAAACCTCTGCTTTTTAAACCTATACATGATACTATTACATCTATAGCGACTATCATTAGCATAGGCACTATACCAAACCATATAGGAATATCTATGTTTTCTATGGATATTGTAGCTATGTTGGAAACTATTATAGTTACAGCAAACTCCGAGGGTTGCAACTCCCCAATCTGTCGCCTACCCATTAACCTAATAGATACCATAGTAGCAGTATATATCAACACGGAACGCACTATCACTTGATACACTTAACCACCCCCAATAGATACTAATATTATACCCAGTACTTAACAGCATATTCAATATTAAATAATTATCACGTTGACTTTAAAACCAAAATGTAGTATAATCAAATATAGTAAAAAAATTTTTAGGAGGAATTTTATATGCCATACATTAATACTACTACAAATGTTAAAATATCTAGTGAGAGCGAAAAGGCTATCAAGACACAGTTTGGAGAGGCTATAAAGATTTTTGGCAAGTCCGAAAGTTGGCTAATGCTAAACTTTTCCGATAGCCAAAGAATGTACTTCCATGGGGATAACTCTCAACCTATGGCTATGGTAGAGGTTGAAATATTTGGTAAGGCTACTGAATCAGCGTACAGCCAAATGACTGATACTATTACTGGTATACTATCCAAAGAACTAAATATAGCCCCTAACCAAATATACGTCAAGTATGAGGAAATATCTACATGGGGTTGGAACGGAAATAATTTTTAGGTGTAATCTGTAGGGAACGGCGATTCGCCGTTCCGTGAATAAAAACATTTTTATCGAACTTTTAGAAAGGATTGCTTACAATGGGATATTTAGAAACTTTAGGACAGAATGCTAAAAAGTCCGCTAGTGTTTTAAACAGCTTAGGACAGAAAGAAAAAAATCAGGGGCTACAGGCTGTGGCTACTGGCTTAATTAACAACATGAATGCTATACTATCCGCTAACGCTATTGACGTTGAAAAGGCTACAGAAAAGGGCGTAAAGGCCTCTTTGGTGGATAGACTAAAACTTTCAGAAGATAGAATTAAAGCTATGGCTGAGGGTATAGAACAGGTTATCTCTCTCGATGACCCTATAGGACAGACTATATCTGCGTGGACTAGACCTAACGGTTTAGAAATCTTTCAAAAGAGAGTGCCTTTGGGTGTAATAGGTATTATCTTTGAAAGTCGCCCAAACGTAACTGCTGACGCTTTTAGCCTATGCTTTAAGACTGGCAATGCTACTATCTTGCGTGGCGGTAGCGATGCCTTTAACTCTAACAAGGCTATAGTAGACGTTATTAGAAACTCCCTTGAAAGCGTGGGACTACCTAAAGATAGCGTTCAGCTTTTGGAAGATACATCTAGGGAAACCGCTACTAAGATGATGAAACTTAACCAATACATAGACGTTTTAATACCTCGTGGGGGTTCGGGCTTAATTAAAAGTGTAGTCGAAAATAGTACTATACCTACTATCGAAACTGGTACGGGTAACTGTCACGTTTACGTTGATGAGTTCGCAAACGTTGACAAGGCTGTAAAGATTATCGAAAATGCTAAGACCCAACGTTTGGGTGTGTGCAACGCTTGTGAAAGTTTAGTAATACATAAGAACATCGCTGAAAAGGCTTTGCCACCTATCTGTGAAAATTTAAAATCTCATGGGGTGGAAATCCGTGGGGATGAGATAGTACAGTCTTTAGTAAAGGATGTTACTCCCGCTACCGAACAAGACTGGGGTACAGAGTACCTAGACAGCATAATATCCATTAAGGTTGTAGGCTCTATAGATGAGGCTATAGAACACATTAACTACTACAGCACTAAACACTCCGAAAGTATAGTTACCGAGGACTACAACAACTCTAGAAAGTTTACTCAAAAGGTGGATTCTTCTTCGGTATATGTAAATGCCTCTACACGTTTCACTGATGGCTTTGAGTTCGGTTTCGGTGCAGAAATAGGCATATCTACACAGAAGTTACACGCAAGAGGCCCTATGGGATTGTTGGCTCTAACTACCACAAAGTATGTAATATTAGGTGACGGTCAAGTTAGGAAATAAGTAGTAGTGGACGGCAATTTGCCGTTCCGCTATGCAATAGAGTAGAATTATATAGTATAAGATAAAAAAAATTCTCAAACCTATTGAAAAACTCAAAATATTGTGATATAATGTTAAATGAACTTACTAAGTTCTATATGTTAGTATGTTATGCCTTGCGGATATCGTAAGGTACAATGAGTAGAAATTATCATAAAGGGATGAATTTGTAATGGAAATAAAGATTGAACTTACTAAAAATCCAAAGCAAAGACCAACAGATGAAAGTCAATTAGGCTTTGGTAAGACATTCACAGACCATATGTTTATCATGGATTATGATACAGGCAAAGGTTGGCACGACGCTAGAATCGTACCTTATGCACCTCTTTCCTTGTACCCATCCTCAATGTGTTTGCACTACGGTCAAACTGTGTTTGAGGGTTTAAAGGCTTATAGAACTGCTGACGGAAATATTCAATTCTTCCGCCCAGACGAAAACTTTAAACGTTTGAATGTTTCTAACGAGAGGTTAGTAATTCCTCACATCGACGAGGAAGACTGTTTACAAGCTTTACATACTTTAGTAAACATCGATAAAGAGTGGGTTCCTCACACAGAGGGTACTTCTCTATACATTAGACCTTTCATTATTGCCGATGACCCATTCTTAGGGGTTAGACCTGCTAATCATTACCTATTTATGATTATCATGTCACCATCTGGTTTATATTACTCATCTGGCTTAGACCCTGTAAACATCTACGTTGAAACTAAGCACGTTAGAGCCGTTCGTGGTGGTATGGGCTATACTAAGACTGGTGGTAACTATGCAGCTTCTCTAATCGCTCAAGATGAGGCTCACCAACAAAACTATTCTCAAGTACTATGGCTTGACGGTGTAGAACAAAAGTACATCGAAGAAGTTGGTGCTATGAACATCTTCTTTGTTATGAATGGCGAGGTAGTAACTCCTGCTTTGCATGGTTCTATCCTAAGCGGTATCACTAGAAAGTCCGCTATTGAGGTATGTAAGTCTAAAGGATATACAGTATCCGAAAGAAGAATTTCTATACAAGAAGTTGCTGACGCTTTCGATAACGGCGACCTTACTGAATGTTTCGGTACTGGTACTGCTGCGGTTATCTCACCTGTAGGTCACCTAAAGTGGGGCGACAAGGTTATGGAAATTAACAACAACAAGATAGGTCCTATCTCTCAAATGCTCTACGATACTATGACTGGTATGCAATGGGGCAAGATTGAAGATACTTTCGGTTGGATTCAACCTCTTAAACCTATGGATGAGTTAAAGTAATTAAATTAAGTTTTTTTGTTTTTAGCTAATATATAATTTTTTAGTGTTGGGCGTGTTAATTCACGCCTAATGCTATACATGGTGATTTTTATGTTAATAAATGCTATAAGTAAGTACAAGGGTAGCACCTATGAAATATCTTTAGAGGGTGACGAAAAAGTATACCTAAATAAAGATATAGTCCTACAGTATGGGCTATCTGCAAATATGGAAATATCCAGGGAACGTTTGCAAGAGGTTATCCATGCGGATACCCTTAGAAAAGCTAAAGAACGTGCCTTATACCTCCTAGACTACAAAGACTACTCCTATGTGCAACTATATGAAAAACTGGAAAACAACTACCCTCAAGAGGTGTGTTTGGAAGTGCTTTCTAAGTTGGTAGAGTTGGGAATACTTAACGACAATAGGTATGCCAAAAACCTCGCAGAACGCTTGATATTAGGCAAAAAGTACGGCTCTTACAGGGCTATTAGAGAACTTAAACTTAAAGGCATAGATGGAGATTTAGCCGAGGAAGTAGTATCTTACTATGAGGACACCGAACTGGAACGCTTAGAAAGTTTGGTGCAGTCTAAGTATGCACGTTACCTAAATGACGACAAGGGCATTAACAAGGTGAAAAACGCTCTAGTGCGTTTGGGCTACTCCTATGACTTAATAAATCAAGTGTTGGACTAATGGAGGGTAACTAATGTTAAAGTGTGTGATAGTAGGCTTAGGGGGCTTTATAGGCTCTATATTGCGTTACCTTGTGGGACTGCTACCCCTAAAGGTAGACAACGGATTCCCTATTAAAACCCTTATAATAAACGTGCTAGGGGCTTTCGTGATAGGCTTAATTACTGCCCTAGCTACTAAAGACAAGTCCTTAAACGATAACTTAGTGTTGCTATTGAAAGTTGGTTTATGTGGTGGATTTACTACCTTTTCAACGTTTGCCTACGAAACTACAGATTTACTCCAAAGTGGAAGTACTTTTATAGCTTTGGTGTACGTCTGTGCAAGTGTGGTGTTAGGTGTGTTGGCGGTGTATTTGGCACAGATGATAATACATATATGATTTACATTTACTTTCGGTTATTCAAAAATATTAGTGCGGATACTGTTGAAAACTTTTCTAACCTATGTTATAATTATTAGATAGTTATTTAGTATTATAAACAAGAATATAAGAAAGGATTTTTTTATGGCAATTAAAG
>CAYXNU010000144.1:0-4637 GCA_964466485.1 uncultured Ruminococcus sp. | reverse complement strand
AAAGACTACTCCCTAGTGGTGCTAGACTACAACTGGAACAACCAGTTTGAAAAGTTGGAAAATATTCCACACAAGGACAAGTGCGAAGTATTGATAAACCCTTGCTGTGTCCCTAACTGCAAACGCAGAAAAGAACATTACGAATACATAGGCGACTTCCAAATTAAGTTGGCTGAACACATGGCTAAAAATCCTAATGCCCCCCTAGAACAAGAAGACTTTAAATGCCCCTACATGGAACAACAGTTCTATCAAACTACTAAGTTTATTACGCACATTCGCCCCGACGACCTATACAAAAAGTATGTACCTATGGGGTACTCTAACTTTAAAATAGAGGGCAGACCACTCCCCGACTTAGCTGTACTAGAAAGTTACATCTACTATATGGTAAAACCCGAATACCAAAACGAAGCTAGACTATTTATATCTCTATGGCTTACCGAAAACGTTAGACACTTTAACTAATGTGAATTAGAAAATATAATTATTGCGGAACGTCGCCCACGGCGTTCCGTAATTCTGTTTTAAGAGATAGCTTTTTTTAGTTGTAGCAAGTCAAGGGAATCCACTTTGCCGTCACCGTTTAAGTCCATGGTAGAAGTATCTTTAGTAGTTCCCGCACCTAGAATAGCTTTCTTTAGTATTTCCACATCTTGACTATCTAGTTTGCCGTCGCTGTTTAAATCGCCAGTTAGTGTGCTACTAGCTGTGTATCCGTTAAGCCCTTTGGAAACTATAATGCTAGGGTAATCTATATAGCAATAGTTTTTATCCACAACCCCAGATATGCCATCCACAGTTTTGGAGTCAATCTTGTTAGTTTCGGCACCGTACTGCCAAATGCCATAGCTACCACTATATGTGCAACTACTAGCCCATTGAGCAACCCAAATGGTGTACTTACTCTTAAGGTTGCTATCGAAATAGTTTGTAAGATAGTCTACATTGCCATATACACCCACAAAGTAGTTGGACTTTTCTACAGTACTACAAAAGCTTTCCACCCATGATGATACCTTTGCCTTAGTAGGAGTAACACCGCCAGTCTTTTTAGCGTAGTTGTAGCTGTCGTATTCCCAGTCATAGAAGATAGGCAAATCTATTTGACCTTTGTACTTTTCTATCACGGATAGGCAATACTTAGCCTCGGTAACGGCTAGGGCATCAGTGTAGGCATAGCCGAACCAGTACACACCTATATGTAGATTGTTAGCTATTGCATTCTTGATATTTTTATGGAAGTTTTTATCAGTGGTGTTACTACCATAGCCCCCACGAATGATAACCCCATCTATACCCGCAGACTTTACCTTTTTAAAGTCTATATCTCCATTGTGGGATGAAACGTCAATTAACTTATATTTGATTTGCATAAAACATAATCCTTTCTTAAATTTTCTAGTTTAAAAAAATCCCTCTCTATAAGGGGGTTAAAAACGGGGTTTTTATGTATAGTTTAATACATAAAATTTTAAACTTTTTTTAAAAATCGCACGATGTACCATTTTCGGTACACCGTGCAAGAAAATTAGCTAAATTTTAGTATAAATTCACACTAAATTAACAGCCACAACCACAACCGCCACAGTTGTTCTCGCAACCGCAATTGTTGCCATTATTGCCACAGCAACAGAATAATAGTATTAGTATGATAATCCACCAACAACAATTTCCACCAAAACCACAGTTCATATAAAAGACTCCTTTAACTAGTAATTTAAAACGGAAGTTTTAATTGTGTATCCGTTTCATAGTACATTATATGCCACTGGAGAGTTTTGGTTACAAAATTTTCTAATGTATACACTCACCTTTAAAATTCTATTTCCTCAAAGAATAGGTTTTCAGAAGATAGGTTTTCCACATTGGATAGTATTAGGGTTTTAATATATGCACTCTCTATGGATATGTTATACATTGGTATAACGCTAGGGTGCTTTAAAATTTCACTCTGTGTGATATACATATCGTCGTTGTGCTTTAAAGAGGCTATATAGATTTTTTTATTGCTATGTTTTTCTATAAACTCCAAAAGGGACTCCCCAGTACCAACAATACAAGCCGTCCCCGAATGGTACAAATATATCAATATACTGTCCACATCCATCAAGTTGAATTTAGAGTAGTCTAGCCCCACATATGACTTAATCATCATAGAAGTTTTATCCATGCTGATACTACTGCATATAGGTTTCCTCTCTTGATTTATCTGTGCTATAGTAGGGTTTACCTTGTTGGTATTTAAGACTATTTTGCTATCCACTATTTCGGCAAATGGAACACCCCCAAAGGACTGGAAGTTATCAGTAAAGCTGTCGCACTCCCTAAGCCTAGAACCTAAATGTATATTTATGCTATTAGTAATACTATCTTGCCAAACGACAAAACACCCCCTAAGCATTTTGGATTTAATCAAGTCCACAGCCCCTATAAAGTTGTTTAAGCCGTTAGCTTTAGGGTTAGATAGTTCATAGTTACTAGCCACCATAACTATAGGTATTTTAAAGTGTCTAGTTAGCATGGCAATAAATGCACTAGTATAGCAAAGGGTATCGCTACCATGAGTTACTATTATTCCGTCGTACATAGAAACATCCCTTGATAGTATAAGGTTTGCAAGGGCTGTAAGTTCCCTATATGTGAAATTTTCACTTAAGATATTAAAGGCTTGTACTGGTTCAAAGTCCACATCTTTAGAGCCACACTTTTCCTTGTATAGTTCTATAATGTGGTATGAGTTTCCACGAACGTTTATTATATTATTTTGTGTGATACTCCCGATAGTTCCGCCTGTCATCACTACTAATATTTTCAAAAAAACACTCCTCCTTATTATATGCAAATTTGTTTTTGGAACATTATCCTACACTGCTATTATATAGCAATTTTTCAAAAACTATCACAAAAACCCTTACCAAATGGTAAGGGTAATTGCTATTCATATGAGAAAAACATACAAAGTTTTTATGCCATTAATTATACGCAACCTTGAGCCTTCATAGCTTCAGCAACCTTTAAGAAACCAGCGATGTTAGCACCAGCCATGTAGTTGCCCTCTAGACCGTATTCCTTAGCAGCCTCGTCACAAGACTTAAAGATGTTCTTCATGATATCGTGTAGCTTACCATCAACTTCTTCAAAAGTCCAAGATAGACGCTCACTGTTTTGGCTCATTTCTAGACCGGAAGTAGCAACACCACCAGCGTTAGCAGCCTTAGCAGGTCCGAATAGAACCTTGTTGTTTAGGAATACTTCAATAGCCTCAGGAGTAGAAGGCATATTAGCACCCTCTGCTACTGCGATACAGTGATTCTTAACTAGAAGTTCTGCACTTTCCTTGTTGATTTCGTTTTGAGTAGCACAAGGTAGAGCGATATCGCAAGGGATAGACCAAATGCCACTGCAACCCTCATGGTATTCAGCATCAGGATGAGTAGTAACATACTCTTTAATTCTCTTTCTTTCAACTTCCTTAAGTTGCTTTACACAAGCTAGGTCGATACCGTTCTTGTCGAAGATGTAACCGTTGGAGTCGGAAAGAGCTACTACCTTAGCACCTAGTTCTGTAGCCTTTTGTGTAGCATAGATAGCAACGTTACCAGAACCGGAAATAACTACAGTCTTGTTCTTAAAGCTTTCGCCGTTAGCCTTTAGCATTTCGTCTGTAAAGTAGCATAGACCATAACCAGTAGCCTCAGTTCTAGCTAAAGAACCGCCATAAGTTAGACCCTTACCAGTTAGAACACCAGTAAACTCGTTTCTAATTCTCTTGTATTGACCAAACATATAACCGATTTCTCTACCGCCAGTACCGATATCACCAGCAGGAACGTCACAGTCAGCACCGATATGTTTGCAAAGTTCAGTCATAAAGCTTTGACAGAAACGCATAACTTCTCCGTCGCTCTTACCCTTAGGGTCGAAGTCTGAACCACCTTTACCACCGCCCATAGGTAGTGTAGTTAGGCTGTTCTTGAATACTTGTTCGAAACCTAGGAACTTAATGATACCGATGTATACAGATGGGTGTAGTCTGATACCGCCCTTGTATGGACCGATTGCAGAGTTGTACTGTACTCTAAAGCCTCTGTTTACTTGAACCTTGCCATTATCGTCTACCCATGGTACACGGAAGATGATTTGTCTTTCTGGTTCAACTAGTCTGTCGATAACACCAGCTTCTACAAGGTCTGGTCTTTTTTCTACTACAGGTTGTAGACATTCTAAAACCTCTGTTACTGCTTGGATGAACTCAGGTTCACCAGCGTTTCTCTTTTTAACAGTTTCGAGAACGCCTGATAAATATTCATTAGTTATAGCCATTGGATATTTCCTCCTAAAATTAAGATATTAAAGCACTAGGCTTATCAATGTTAGTATTATACCATAATAACTTAATTTTTTCAAGAGAAAGTGTGAAATTTCCACAAATATTTTTTAATCTAAGTATTATTATCAATATTCATTATTTTTGAAAGTTTCATACATCTAGATTTCATAATTATATGTATTATGGCTTAAAATACTTAACAAATCCTATGTATAGCACTCATATTTGAAAGTTTAACTTGAATATACTTTCAAAAAACGTGCCTATACATTATACTACCTTATTTTTATAAAGTCAAGAGATT
>CAYXNU010000143.1:0-4697 GCA_964466485.1 uncultured Ruminococcus sp. | reverse complement strand
AGCAAGAAGAATAAAGACTAAGAAAGGTGGAAAGTAATGCTATTTCTTATTGCTCTTATATTAGCTTTTGGATTTGCATTTCTTTGCCACAAACCATTAAAAGAACACAAGAATATATTCTATATATTCGCTGTAGTGATTACCATAGTATTAGCAGTTGCGGACTTTAGAAACCTCCCAACTTTTCTAAATAGCTATGTAATTGCGTTGTTTAGCCGTGGTGCTTTAGCCACGGCTTTATGGTGTGTGGTAATGTGGGCAGGTGCATTTCCGAACGGTTCAAAGCCCATTAAGACGATTATGCCCATTAGAGGGGAGTTATCCATACTTACAGCCATACTAACACTAGGGCATAACATAGGTTACGGAAAGACCTACTTTGTAAGGCTCTTTACTAACGCTCAAAGCATGAGTACCAACCAGTTAGTAGCAAGTATCCTAACTATAATAATGCTCCTAATTATGATACCTCTAACTATTATGTCGTTCCCAGTGGTACGCAAAAAGATGAACCCTAAGCAGTGGAAAAAGATTCAAAGACTTGCCTATGCATTCTATGCTTTGATATACACTCACGTTATGGTATTGTGTATACCTCTAGCGAAGATGGGTAGAAGTGGTTACCTACTCAACGTGGCAATGTATAGTCTAGTATTTATAGGATATGCAATCTTTAGAATTAAGAAGTATCTAGCCATTAAGAAAAAAGTTCAAGATAGCCCTAAGACTAACATAGTTTGCATCTTGACAACTTTAGTTTTAAGTGGTATTATGGTAATGTGTTCGTCACCAAAAAAAGTTGCGGATACTCCAACGGTAGGGGAGTCTAGTAATATAGAAGTTACTACCACTACAGGTAGTATATATACTACTGTCACAGATATTACCACCACTACAGAAAGCACTCAAACAGACGTTACAACGTCCATTTCCGACACTGATACTACTAGCGTTACCGAAACAGACATCAGCGAAACATCTTCCACTACTACAGGCGAAGAAGATGTAACCACTGAAGTTACCACACAGAATACTACCGTTACTACAACCGCTACCGCCACCGAACAGAATAACAACAACTCCAACAACGACAACGTTGCTGTAAATGATAACTCAAACAATCAACAGCAAAACAACGACAGTAATAATAACAATAACAACTCCTATGAAGAACAGCCTAGCGTAAACATAGACAACACTCCAAACGAAGAACAAGCCGAGCCTCAACCCGACCCAGAACCAGTATACGTTTATAACAATGGTACTTATACGGCTACTGCTTACGGTTACGATGGCGACGTGGAAATAACCATTACTATAGAGAATGACGTTATTACTTCCATAAATGGTTACTCTTTAGAAAGCGACCCATGGTACTTTGAACAGGCTAGTGCTTCTGTATACCAACAGATATTAGCTAATCAAAACCCAAACGTCGATGCAGTTTCGGGAGCTACTTACAGCTCTAAAGCTATTATGTCTGCGGTACAGTCTGCTTTAGATTCCGCAAGAAGATAGGAAGATTATGAAAAGATTGCTATTAGTTTTAATTCCCTTATTATGTATACTCTGTGCTTGTGATAGCACTAATTCTAGTGAGAGCGTTACTACCGCCATTAGTAGAGATATTTTCGCTATGGATACTTACATGACCCTAAAAGTATACTCTACTGACGAAAACATCCTAGACGTATCACAAGATAGAATAACCCAACTAGAAGACCTATTTTCGGTTACTAGTGAGGGTAGCGACATTTGGAACATAAACCATTCCAATGGCGAAAGCGTGTCCGTTAGTGACGACACTGCTAACACATTACAAACCGCCCTAGAGGTGTGTAACTCCACTAGTGGTGCTTTAGATATTTCCATATACCCAGTACTTAAGGAGTGGGGCTTTACTACAGGAGATTATAAAGTGCCTACTCAAGACACCTTAAACACGCTCTTGCAAAACGTGGACTACACCAAAATATCTTTAGATGGCAATAGCGTTACCATACCACAAGACTTTGAAATAGATTTAGGTTCAGTAGCCAAAGGTTACACTAGCGACAGCCTAATGCAAATCTTTAAAGATAACGGTGTTACTTCTGCTATAGTGAGCCTAGGCGGAAACGTTCAAGCGTGTGGCACTAAACCCGATGGTTCACTATGGAACGTAGCTATAGAAAACCCATTCTCACCCAACGAAGAAATGTGTATAGTTTCCATAGATAACAAAGCCGTAATAACTTCTGGTAACTATGAACGTTACTTTACAGACGATGACGGAAACGTATATTGGCACATATTAGACACCGCTGACGGCTATCCCGCCGATAACGGTTTGGTATCTGTAACCATCATAGGTGATAGCGGTACTATGTGCGATGCTCTCTCCACTGCGTTGTTTGTCATGGGTACTGATAAAGCTATAGAGTATTGGCAAAGCAATCCCACTTTTGATATGGTGCTAGTCACTGACGATAAAAAAATCTATATTACAAACACCTTGCAAGATAGTCTTCAAAACATTAGCACTATGCAGTTAGAGGTTATAGAGTATGAATAGAAAATCCAAAATAGTAATCATTGTAGTTTGCGTGATATTCTTGTTGTCGTTAGTGGGTACTGTACTAGTGTTAAGACCATCCAGTGGCACACTAGTGGAAGTAGTCCAAAATAACGAAGTGTTGTACACTATAGACCTATCTTCTGCCAAAGACCAAAACATTGATATCGAGTATAATGGTTCGCACAATATAGTCACCATACAGAATGGTGAAATATTCGTATCTAGTGCAGATTGCAACGATAACACTTGCGTAAAGACTGGTGTATTAAAGTCGGAAAGCCTACCTATTGTGTGTCTTCCAAACCACTTGATTATACGTTTTAAAAGCGAGGATTGATAAAAATTATGGATACTAAAAAGCTTACTAAACTCTCACTGCTGACAGCCATAGCCTTGATAATGTTTATCATAGAGTTAAGACTACCTAGCCTATGCCCCATAAATGGCGTAAAGTTAGGACTAGCAAATATAGTCACAGTGTATGCCGTATACCAGTTTAAGCCTAGCGAAGTCGCCATGATGCACTTTACTAGAATAATACTAGGGGCTATGTTTAGTGGGAACGTTTCCACATTGTTGTATAGTCTGTCGGGTGGAATACTCTGCTACCTAGGAATGATACTCTTAAAGAATGTAGTTCCTATAAAGCATATGTGGGTAGTTAGTGTAGTGGGGGCTATCTTGCACAATACAGGGCAAATTATCATGGCAGTAATAGTAATGGGTTCATTTACAGTGTTGTCGTACTATCCTATACTAATCTTTTCGGGGTGCATTGCAGGATTTTTTACCGCAATGTGTGCACAGTACATAATCAAAAAAGGTGTATTAAAGAGTAGCGACTCTAATACTAATGCATAAACTTTTCATAAGATATATCGAAAACCTCTAGGAACTTTTATAAAAAAGTCCTAGAGGTTTTTCTCTTTTTGTATGGAACGGCGATTCGCTATTCCGAGTATACTTCTTTTGCCATACGGAACGTTGCCCACGCCTTGGGCCAACCCGCATAGAATGCCGAATGCGTAATAATCTCTGCCATTTCTTCTTTGGTGACACCGTGGTTTTTAGCGTTAGCTATGTGGAACTTTAAAGAACTGTCCAAAATACCACTGGACATTAATGCCACTACTGTGATAATACTTCTATCTCTAGCGGATAGCTTATCCTCTCTAGACCACACTTCCCCGAATAAAACATCGTCGTTAAGTTCTGCGAACTTAGGAGCAAACTCTCCCAACTCATCTCTACCAGCAGTTACCTTTGCCATAATCTACACCTCAATCTTAAAAGCTTAAAGTTTACTATATTCTTCCTCGGATACAGCTTCGCACCATTCCGTATTGCAATTTTCACCAGTAACCTCTATAGCGAGGTGTTGAAACCATGAATCTTTGGTAGCACCGTGCCAGTGTTTTACATTTGCGGGGATGTGTACTATATCGCCAGACTTTAGTTTTCTAGGGGAGTTGCCCCACTCTTGATACCAACCCTCACCAGAAGTAACTATCAACATTTGACCGCCACCACTAGTAGCATGGTGTATATGCCAAAAGTTACGGCAACTAGGTTCGAAAGTCACATTACCGATAACCACTTGTTTTAGTGATAGCATATTTAGATAGCTTTGCCCCGTAAAATACTTAGCAAAAGCGTCATTAGGTTCACCTATAGGGAAAACGCTTAACTCTTTGATACTCATACTAAAAAACACTCCTTAAGTTTAAATCCAGTTTTCTACTAGTTGTTTACAGCGATGTACATTGCTACCATGTATAGCAAGACCGTCTTCCACAATAGCGTTAGGGCAAACCCTTTGAATATCTTTAACACTGCTACCCAAACCACTGCCCTCATGTGTGCAGAATGGCTTGATAATCTTTCCAGTGAAGTTAAAGTGTTCTAGGAACGTAAACACAGCCATAGGCATAGTACCCCAGTAGTTAGGGTATCCGATGTATATGGTGTCGTAGTGTTCTATGGTGTCGGGGTAAACTTTTAGTTCAGGACGAGCATTGCGTTTTTGGTCTGCTTGAGCCTCAGCGATACATTCGTTATAGCCCTTAGAGTAGGGTTGAATCTGTTCAATTTTGAACGTATCCGCACCAGTTAAATCTTTTATAGTGTTAGCGACGATTTC
>CAYXNU010000142.1:0-4704 GCA_964466485.1 uncultured Ruminococcus sp. | reverse complement strand
TATATAAAAAAAATCCACCCCAAAGGGTGGATGTAATATCTATACTATTGGTTATTGTGTCTTTCTTCGAGCATAGCCTTAATCTTTTCGTGTGGGTCGATAACGCTACTAATAGACATATCGTGGTTTAGTGCAAGTATAAAGTGTGCGATATACTTAGAAACGTCAACTTCATTGAACCATTCACGGGAGAGTAGTTCAGGAGTTCTGTAAGTTAGGTTAGTACCAAATACTCCATCGATGTAGCCATCCTTGTAAGCCTTGTCGAACTTTTCAAGACCGTTTACAAACATACCATAGGTAGCAAAGGCATAAATTCTCTTAGCATTTCTTTCCTTAAGGGCATAAGCGATATCTAGCATACTTTCACCAGAAGATATAATATCATCTGCGATAAATAGTGTTTTGCCGTCTACGCTGTCGCCTAGGTATTCATGGGCAACGATAGGGTTTCTACCGTTTACTATTCTAGAGTAGTCACGTCTTTTGTAGAACATACCGAGGTTTACACCTAGTGCGGATGCGTAATACATATTTCTATTTAAAGCACCCTCATCAGGGCTGATAACCATAAAGTTGTCTTTATCTACTACTAAGTTAGGAATATTATCAAACATAGATTTAAGTACTTGATAAGTAGGCATAATGTTGTCAAAGCCCATTAGTGGAACAGCATTATTAACTCTAGGGTCATGAGCGTCACAACAAACAATGTTAGAAACTCCCATAGATTGAAGTTCTTGTAAAGCACAAGCACAGTCAAGAGATTCTCTGTAACTTCTGCGATGTTGTCTACCACCGTATAGTATTGGCATAATAACGTTAATTCTGTGTGCCTTACCAGAAGCGGCTTGAATGATTCTCTTTAAGTCTTGGTAGTGGTCATCAGGTGACATAGAGTTTTCTTTATCGAACATCATATATTTGCAATTGTAGTTGCCAACATCGATAACTATAAATAAGTCTTTACCTCTAACAGTAGACTTGATTAAGCCTTTGCCATCACCAGATGAAAATCTAGGGCATTCGCAATCGATAAGGTAGCTATCTTGTGCATAAGGGGTATCTTTGTACCATTCTACAAGATAAGAATTAATCTTGTTGCCTAGTTCACTAGCACCCTGCATAGCAATAATCCCAAGAGGTGCAACACAACTTTCGGAGTTTAAGTTTAAACTATCGTTCATTAAAAACATTCCTTTCGCTTTACTTACTTTAACGTCAACTCGATATAATACCATGCTACCGCATGGCGGAACCCACGGCGTTCCGCAATATGCCAAAGGCAAATTGCACTGTCGAATTGGCGTTACTTTACTAAAAACACCAAATATAATGCAAGTTAATTAACACTCGCCTTAAATATTATATTATAGTGTATGCTTACTTACAAAACTTTTCAACATAGTTCTCTATATCTTTTGTTATAATAGATATAGCACTCTCACGATTTTCCATTTCGTTTACAGCTGTAGTCTTGTTCTCTAGTTCTTTGTACACCTTAAAGAAGTGAACCATCTCATCAAATATATGATTAGGAAGTTCAGAGATGTCGTTATAAGTATTGTAATTAGGTTCATGTTTAGGAATAGCGATAATTTTGTCATCGTTTCTGCCATTGTCAATCATGCGAATAACGCCAATAGGATAGCACTCAACTAATGTTAGTGGTGCAATCGTTTCTGAACAGAGTACTAAAACGTCAAGTGGGTCACCATCGTCTGCATAAGTTCTAGGGATAAAACCATAGTTAGCTGGGTAGTGGGTAGAAGTGTATAGTATTCTATCCATTAGCAAACTACCAGTTTCCTTATCTAGTTCATACTTAATTTTACTACCCTTAGGGATTTCAATTACTGCCATAAATTCGGTAGGGGTAATCCTTTTAGGGTTAATATTATGCCAAATATTCATAAAAACTACTCTCCAATCTAAGAAGTTAAATGTATAATAATTATACCATTAAAGTAAGCATAGGTCAACTATTTTAGAAAAGGCTTATGCATAAAAATTTTATATAGCTTTAATAAATATTTTTGTGAAAACTATCGATTTTACCTTCTTTATTTTGCCATAAAGTAAGGAATGCCCTGTGGACATTCCTTACAGAAGATGTATTTATGATAAACATTGCTATTTCTTATTTGAAAATTTATCTTTAAAGTTTTGCATAGTAGATTCTATGTTAGTCTTTTTCTTAATAAGATTGATAATTCTAGTGGATTTCTTTAGCACTTGAGATTCGTCTATATCCTCATCGGAATAGTTTTGCTTTTCGGGAAATTTGCAACCATCTTGAGTTATCAACATATTTCCGTAGTAACGCTTGTCCTGTGGAAGATTTTTATTCTTTAGCATATCGTGTATTAAAGAACTTAACAAAGAATACAAAAGTGTGAATAGTGGTACACCTATGAACATACCTATAGGTCCCATTAAGCCACCAAATACTAGTATTGCAAACATAATCCAAAAAGTGGATAGACCTAACTTATTACCTAAAATCTTAGGGCCTATAATGTTTCCATCTATCTGTTGAAGTACTATTACAAATATTATAAAAGGTATACCTTTTTCGGGTTCGGATAGTATTACCAATATTGCACTAGGTATTGCACCTATAAAAGGTCCAAAGAAAGGTATCATGTTGGTTATGCCTATTATTAAGCTTATCAATACTACATAAGGCATATCCATAATAGTTAGTGCTATGAAAGACATTATGCCTACTATAAAGGAATCTACAGCCTTGCCCACTATGAAGTCTAAGAATATAGAGTTGCCTTTAGTTCCGAAAGTTAGTATAGCCTTGCAAACTTTTTCGGGTAATACCGCATACATAAATCTTCTCACTTGTGCTATAAAATCTTCTTTGCCAAATAGTAAGTATATGGATATGATAAATCCTATACCAATATTTTTTACTCCGCCTACTACACTAGATATGCCATCCTTTATTGCAATGATGATATTGTTTATCTGTGGTTCTAGGCTAGAGAATATATTTAAGATTTCTTTTTGCATATTAGCGAGTTCTTTTTCAATCCACGATTTTACACTGTCGTTTACAAAAGTGCTTTTCTCTAAGAAGTTACTAATCCATAGGTAGACGTTGCTGGTGTAGTATGGAAGTTTATCGAATAGACCACTAATACTATTAATTAACTCTGGGACTACCATTGCCATAATGGTTATAATAGCCATAATAGTTATTAGTGATACTAGTACTATAGACGTTGCTCGTAATGCTTTTTGTTTCTTTCTAAGCAAGATTTTTTCGTCGTTGCTAAGTAATGATTTTTCAACAGAAAGTTCATTAGGGCTTGACTTAAAAAACAGTGGCTTTAAATGTTTTTCTATCAAGCACATTAGGGGGTTCAATAGATACGCTATTACTACTCCATATATTATAGGTGACATCTCAGTGAATATCTTACCTATATATCCAAATATGCTAGGTATTTCGGTTATAAAAGTTTTTATAACTAAACATATAGTAAATACAACGATAGCATACAATGAAATAGTAGTATACTTTTCATTGAACTTTATCTTCATAACAGCACCTCAATTCTAAAAAATTATTATAAATATTATACAACTATTATATACTAATTTCAAGAGAGTTACAACCATTTTTTTTAAGAGAATACCTAAAAGCCTATAAAACCTATAACTATAGTGTGATTATTTTTGCTAAAATTATTAAAAATTTTTTTACAATTTAAAACAGGATTTGCTTGACAAGTAATATAATAAGTGCTATAATTAGTATAATAAAAATATAGATGCACCATTATATAGGGGATGATTATTATGGATACTACAAGAAAAGGTGGAAAATCCATTCTATATCGGATTTTTCTAATATTTAAATCTATATTTATATATCTTATCTCTATTTCTATAGTGGTCGGAGCAGTACTTTTTGTTACTGATAATAGCCCCCAAAAATCGCTGTTCGGTTACCGATATTATACCGTTCTAACTGGCTCTATGGAGCCTTCTTTTGCGGTTGGCGATATGGTTATAGTTCGTTTGGCTAATGCCGATGATATAAATGTTGGCGATATTATTACATTTAACCCGTCTAGTGATAGTGACGCATATCTTACGCACCGTGTTGTACAAAAGTTTGAAAATTACGAAAATACTAATATGACTTGCTTTAAGACTCAAGGTGATGCAAATAACACTGAAGATGCTTTCCTTATAGAGAGTACTCGTGTTATTGGGACAGTAGTTTTTTCTGTACCTAAGTTAGGGTACATAGTTAGATTCGTGCAATTAAAATGGTACTTTGTGTTAGCTTTCGCTATTTTGATATGTATCTTCTTTAAATTAATGGGCTATTACTTCTCGTTGAGCAGTAATGCCAATCCCTCTAATTAACTTATAATAGCTAATGCGTAAAGTACCCACTTTTTTAGAAAGGGTTGTTTTTATGGCTAATAGCAAAAATAAGAAAAACGCAAAACAGGTTCGAGTCCTGATTGCGTCTGTGATTTTGGCTGGTGTTATCACGGTGGGTGGTACTTTTGCGTGGTTCACCTCTAAAGATGAGGTTACGAATAAGCTTACCGCCACTAACAACTACGGTGTTACCATCAAGGAGAATTTTACACCGCCTAAAGTTTGGACTCCTGGGCAAAAGGTTAAAAAAGAAGTAGGCGTAGTTAATACAGGTAATATAGATGCTTTTGT
>CAYXNU010000141.1:2360-4784 GCA_964466485.1 uncultured Ruminococcus sp. | reverse complement strand
AGTAGAACTCAACGAAACTCCAACAGGCATTCGTGGCGACGTAAACTACGACGGCGAAGTAAATGCTGTAGACCTACTACTACTCAAAAAGTATCTACTACAGATTATCACATGGTAATCTAAAAAAATTAATGATAAAAACTCATTCCGTCTTATCAAGAAAAATCGCTCCTTTGTAATTATGCAAGGAGTGATTTTTTAGTTGAAATAGCTTTTCTAATGTGTTATAATGAAATCACAGAAATAGCGAGTATGTTCTATTTCTTAAATTTTCGAGATAACTTTTAATTTTTGAGATAACTCTTATTAAAACTATTTAAGGGAGAATGACAAAATGATTGCAATGTATTTAACAATGATAGATAACATCGAGGACAAAAACAAGTTTGAAAACCTATACTTGTTATATAGGCAAGATATGTATGCTGTAGCCTATAACATCCTACATAATTCTTATGATGCGGAAGATGCGGTACATCAAGCTTTTTTAAGGATTGCTAAAAATATTGATAAAATTTTAGAAATTAATTGTCCAAAAACGAAGGCTTATGTGGTTATTATAGTTAGGAACGTATCTTTTAATATATACGGCAAAAATAAGAAAAATAGCAACTTGAGCATAGATACTAGTATAGGCAACATTCTCGAAGATAACTCTTTACTTAATGAACTTGACTACAAAGCCCTACTGGATAAAATATCCTCTTTACCAGATATCTACAAGGATGTTTTATTTCTTAAATATGTTCAAGGCTATAACAACGACGAAATTAGTCTACTTTTAGATATATCAAAAGATGCGATATGCAAAAGGGTTCAAAGAGCAAGAACCATAATAAGGGAGGATTTATCTTATGGACGAGAATGATTTTTCTAAAGTAGTTGAAGAAGCTTTATTAGATGAGTATTTAGCTTTAATTCCACAACAAGCGGAAGAACACATATTTTCTAAAAAGTTTGAAAAGAAGATGTCTAGACTAATACAAAAACAAACAGTACCACATTATCATTACAAGAATGTTAAAACTTTCAAAAGGAGAGTGGCTTGTATAGTGGCAATACTTGTATTTTTGTCTACCATTACGGCAATCAATGCGGATACCTTAAAAGAAAAGGTTTATAACTTTTTCATTACAACGTTTCCAAAGTTTTCTGTTATTCAATATGACACCCAAAACGAGTGTTACCCCGATACTATACAACAAGAGTATACTTTTACTTATTTAAGCGACTACACCATAGACTATGAATATAAAGATAATACAACAAAAATGGTTACTTATATCAAGGGTGACGTAACAATAGACTTTTCACAAAATACCAAAAAAGACTACGATGTTTGCTACAACACAGAAGATGCACTCATAGAAAACATAACCATTAACAACTGGAATGGCATATATTTCAAGGATAATCATAATTGCAATAGCATCATACTAGATGTTGACGATTATGTAATCACGGTATGTTCAAACGTTTCTAAACAGCAACTCATTGATATAGTAAAAACTCTAAGCCCTATTCAAGAGTAACAGCAGTACTAAAAACGTGTCATGCTAAGTGATATGACACGCTTTTTTTATTCTATTGCTAAAATAGTGAATTAATGCTATAATGTATATAACACTATGAAAGGAAGTTTTTTATCTATGATTATTTCAATCTGTTCTGAAAAGGGTGGAGTAGGTAAGACTACTGCTACCGTTAATATTGCTAGTGGTCTTGCTAAAATGGGAAAGAAAATCTTAGTGATAGACTTAGACCAACAGGGCAACTGTTCCTACTCTCTTGGGTACGTTGGCGACAATAAACCTACTATTGCTGAACTTATCTACAATGAAGTTTCTAATGTGAATATGATTAGTGTTACTGACACTATTAGGCACAGTGACAACGGCATAGACTACATTCCAGCGTCGCCAATGCTAACTAACATTACCTCGATAATCTCTAACGATAGCGATAGCAACTACGTTCTAAAGCGTTGCCTTAGTGATGAGTGCTTTAACCAATACGATTACATACTAATAGATTGCCGTACCCTTTTAGACCTATTAGTGGCTAACGCTATGAATACTAGTCAATACGTTATCATTCCAGTAGAGAACGGCATATACTCCTATGTGGGGCTAGAAAAGATGATTGATAAAGTTACGTCTATTAATAAGAGTACCAACCCACAGTTAAGAGTACTAGGAATACTTCTCAATAAGCAACAGCGAACCGTTGTAGGAAATTCCATATCCGATACCGTTAAGGGTGACTATCAAGAACTTACCTTTAAGACTACTATTCCATACTGTCCTGCACAGGTTGAAAAGTCTGTAATAAATCAAGTTAGCTGTTTGGATAACAAGAATAGTTCGCTATCTAAAGCTTTTATGCAGTTAGCTGAAGAAATTGTTACTAAAACTAGTGTGTCAA
>CAYXNU010000141.1:0-2260 GCA_964466485.1 uncultured Ruminococcus sp. | reverse complement strand
CAATTAGCCGTTCCTATAATAGAAGTTAGAAAGGAACATTGCTATGAAAAGCAGAATAGATTTATCATCTATAAAGAGAATGCCTAAAGGCAACGATACTCAATTTAATAAGAATACCCCTAAAGGGCTAGTGGACAGCTACACATCTACATGGGGTAGCACTACCGAAAGAGTCGAGGAGATACCTCTCAATAACTTAAAGTTTTTTGAGTTGAATGGTTTAAAACAACCTTTTAACATCAACCATGAAAAGATTGAGCAGATAAAACTCAGTGCTAAAGATATAGGTATCATTACACCGCTGATAGTTCGCAAAGTAAACAACAACTACCAAATAGTATCGGGACACCACAGATTTTTAGTAGCTAAAGAGTTGGGACTTTTAAGTGTTCCATGTATAGTTAGAAACATCCCCGATGATGTGGTGTATAAGTACGTTACCGAAAGTAATATCCAACGTTTAAGGGTTTACCCCTCGGAATACGGACAGATTTTCCTTAGGTATATGGAACTCCGCCACGATATAGACATGACCGCTCAAGAGATTGCTGAAAAGTTTGGGCTATCCAAAAAGACTATGTACAGGTATATCAACGTTACTAAACTAACAGACAAACTCCAAAAGTTCGTAGATGAGGGCTTAATTAGTCTTGATGCGGTAGACATTATATGCCAACTATCCGAGAAAAATCAGAGGGCTATATATGAGTATATTGAATTTAGCAATAAGAAAGTTATGGTGTCACTAGCTAAGAAAATTTCTCAAGCTGTCACCGATGGCGAAAATCTCACTAAAAAGATGATTATCAAGTTAGCAGACGACAAGCCCCAAAAGAAGTACAAGAACAAAGTTTACAATACTCTTGCGGAAAGCTACAACATTAACTGTTCCGAAAAAGAACTCGACGAACTTACACTTAAACTCTTACAAGAACACTTTTCAAAAAGTTAAGAAAACAATTAGTGTGTCAAATTGACACACTATATTTTTTTTATTAAGAGTTTAAAGTTCGTGGGAATATTTAGGGTTGTTCCATATTTCCGCAAATTGAGTTGTATACTTATCATAGTAGATTGATGCATTTGGGTTAGTTCTTTCCAAAAATATTGATAGCGTGTTACTGCACATATTAGGCACGACTAGAAAGTCCACACGCATAACTTGATGGGTTACATCTTCTATTATTCTGTTAGTTAGTGGGATGGTTGTACATTTCACTTTAAAGTTAGGATATTCTTTCAGTTTTGAAAAGTCGGTGTTAAAAACGTACTCATTGTGGTTATATATTTCATAGAATGGTGTAGTTTTATCCATAACTAATATTTTAACTATTAAGCCTTGTTTTAGTCTAGCCTGTAGCTTGTTAAATAGTCCATAGTCGATAATCCAGTTTTGGGCATTAATCGAAAGTATATGTAATTCTTTGCAAGAGTCGTCATCTAATATAGAGTTGTAGAAACTTCTAGTAGTAGCATTTTGAGTGTTGGTACATATTAATGTATCAGCACTTTTTCTATTTGGAATGTACTTTTCTAGTATAAAATCATCGGTTTTTAGATACTTCTTATACTCTTTAAACTCCTCCAAAAACTTAATTATGTTCTTATAGTTTTCAAACTTTTCGTTATCGTGATTGGATATTGTAGGAGATAATATCAGCATACAAGATATTAAAAACAGCGTAATATCGTATCTTTTGTTAATCAAGTAAGTGTATATCATTTGCAGATATTTAATATCTATAAAGTCGTTCAAAGATATCTCATCTAAGATAGCTTTGAAAAGTTCTAAATATGTGCTATTACAGATGTTTATACTTTCCACTCTAGCTTGATACTTTCTAAACACCATAGATTCTAGCTTGTTCAAGTCATTTTCGAATTTGGAAGAATTTCTAAATAGTAATAAATTATCTATCAGCGATGCTGACGGCGTATTCTTTCTAAGCTTATTAGAAAATGTCAAGTTGATAATATTATCCAAAGTAGAAGTACTTGCACCAGAACTTAAAGACAAAAGGTTGCGATTCCATTCCGATATCACTGGGAAGAAAAAGAAAACAGTTTGTTCTTTATTGCATTTACCGATGAGTTTTTGACTAAAGTCCGAAAGTTTCAAACAGAACACCTCGCCCTCAAAAAAACAGTTTAAAAACAGATTTTTCTTATATAGATACAGTTATTTTTAAGATTTATACTTCATATAGAAACTGAAAAAAATTTAAATTGATACTGCAATCTTTCGTGAAAATAACCATTC
>CAYXNU010000140.1:0-4831 GCA_964466485.1 uncultured Ruminococcus sp. | reverse complement strand
GGTTTAAGTCGTTCCACTCGCTGTCCTCGTCAAGCGACTTTATTATTCTACCACAATTGCGGGGAAAAGTCAAACCAAACTTGCATGATATTTTTCAGTATTTTTTGTTCAAATTGCATAAACAAAAATTTCAACTAAACTTAATTTTGGCTTGACATAAACCAAATACCATGCTAAAATAATTACATAACACATATAGGAGGGAAAAAACCTTATGTCAACAAAACGTAAGAAAAAGAAAAAAGGTATAGCAATCCCGTTTTTGGCAACCATACTAGTATCATTAATAGTAATAGGTATACCAGTGTTCTACTACTACCAACAACTTACCTACGAAGATAACACTACTCAAGATGACGACTACTATGGCAACTACAAACCTCAAGCAGAGGATAGCAACACTATACTATTTATTCTAGATTTAGACGACACCGACGGACAAGACACCTTTATGCTACTCAGAACTATGCCTATCGTTAAAACCTTTGGTTGCGTCCCAATAGCTAACTCTACACTATCTACATATGAAAATTCCGCTGATACTATAGAAAATATATATCTTAAGAACGGTGTTAGTGGTGTGCGTTCCGCTGTGGAAAATACCTTTGAAATTAAAATCGATAGATACATAAAACTAAATGAAGAATCTTTCCAAAAGATTTGCGATATCCTAGGTGGTGTAAACTACTACATCCCTACCGATGTTAAAGGCTTTAACAAAGGTCAAATGTACCTTAGCAGTAAACAGATTCAAAGCTTGATTACTCACTATGAACTAGACGACGAAGATAGATCTTACGTTGTCGGCTCTTTGATAAGCCAAATGCTTACACAAACTATGGGCGACAGAGTTTCCGAAAACTTAGACAACTCCTTTAACGCTCTAATAAACATCATGGAAACAGATGTTACTACCATAGACTATCAAGATAGCAAAAAAGCTATACAATATATGTTCAGTGATAACAACATCCTAGCAGATTGCAAAATTCCTACTGGTAGCTACAACGCTAACGGTCAGTACATTATAGATGATGATTTTAAACAAGAGTTGGCTTACTGGTTTGATGGTCACCTAGACGACGAAGAAGATACCACCGAAACAGATTCCGCTAACAACAAGACTACTTCTAGTGCTACCGTCAGTGAAGAACAACCTACCACTGAAACTGAAATCGCAGTTGAATCCTCTATTGAAGAAGAATCTTCCGCCGACGATGGCGAAACATCCTCCGACGAAACTTCCGAAGTGGACGGCTTTTAATTAATTAGTTTGACTATTTTCAATGGAACGTCTATTAGGCGTTCCGTTTTTTAACGCTAATTCGATGATTCAATTTTGCCTTGCAAAATTGCGGAACGCCGTGCATTAACATGGAATTACATCGAACTTGCGTAATGTAATAATAAATAATATTTAATGAGGTGATTATTATATGTCACAAAAAGATACCAACCCTTTTCCCTATTCCGATAGCAACAAAAGGTACTACACTCAAGACTACTTCCTAAGAAAAACTTTCGGGAAAAAGGTTATAAAGCTATCTTTAAATGTAGGGTTATCATGCCCCAACAGGGACGGCACTAAAGGGACTGGCGGTTGCACATACTGTTCTCATACGCTAAGTGGCGACTTCGCAGGTAACCCAAAAGACAGCGTTCTTGCACAGATACAAGCCCAAAAGATAAGGTTAAAATCCAAATGGGATGAGGGCTTATATATACCATACTTTCAAGCGGGTACTAATACCTATGCCCCTTTGGATACCCTAAAGAGCCTATTTGAAACCGCCATAACCCCCGACAAAGTAGTAGGTTTGGCTATTGCTACTCGTGCGGACTGCCTCCCCGATGATACCATAGACTACCTAGCAGAACTATCCCAAAGGACGTACCTTACCATAGAACTAGGTTTGCAAACCATCCACGACACCACAGCTGAATACATCAACAGAGGACACTCCTTTGAAGAATTTGCTAAAACCTATGAAAAACTTAAGTCTAAAAATATAAACGTATGTATACATATCATAAACGGTCTACCCAACGAAACTTACCCCATGATGCTAGAAACTATTAAAACCGTCGCAGATATGCACCCACACAGCGTTAAGATTCATATGCTACACATACTAAAAGATACTATAATGTCCCAACAGTACCTCAACCATGAGTTCAGCCTATTGACGTTGGAAGACTACACCCAACTAGTTTGCGACCAACTGGAACTCCTCCCACAAGATGTTATAGTACAGCGTGTCACAGGTGACGGCTCTAAGGACGATTTAATAGCCCCCCTTTGGACTTTGAAAAAGTTCGTAGTTATGAACGAAATCGACAAGGAACTCGTTAGAAGAAATTCATATCAAGGAATAAAAAACACATATTGATTACACATAAAAAGTAAGAACACATACCATAAACAGTATGTGTTCTTACTATTCTTAATAAGGAAATCATTATGTTTGAAAGAATGAATCATAATATATAATAATATTAATATTATTACCAAAATTATAACATACCTAGTAAATGTTTCTTTAGCACTAATAGGTCTATAACATTTTCAAAGCCATCTTGATTTACATCGTATATAAATGTAGGTTCTTGTGGCTCTGGGTCAGGTTCGGGTTCAGGTTCAGTAGTAACGATAGGTTCAAAGTCTTCTACTATGTTTACATTTTCGCAACCGTTAAAAGCGTTGTCATCTATATTAACCTCAGCGGACTTTACAGTTACAGTTTCTAGGTTTGTGCAATCTTTAAAAGCGTTACTAGCGATAGTCTTTACACCCTTAGTAATGATAATCTTTCTTAAAGCTGTACAAGATTCAAAAGCTTTGCTTTCGATAGATTCGATATTGTTATTTAATAGAACACTGCTTAGGTTAGTACATCCTGAAAAAGTACCACTAGCAATAGCAGTAACTCCACTAGGTATAACCACGCTTGATAGCAATGTACATCCACTAAATGCATTAGAGCCGATAGAAGTTACACTACTAGGAATAATTACACTTATTAGTGAACTACAGCCCTCAAAAGTTTGTACACCAATTTCGGTAACACCCTCTGGGATATTTATACTTTCTAGTGATTGACAGAATGCAAAAGCATTTCTTCCGATACTTGTAACGCTATTTGGAACTTCAATAGATTCTAGAGCATAGCAAGAATCGAAAGCGTGACTACCAATACTTGTAACAGTTTCAGGGATAACAACCTCTTTTAGTAGTCTATTCTTTGTGGAGTCCTCAGTACTGCCACTACCATCGAAAGCGTTGTTTCCGATAGCGGTAACTGTGTAGCCATCTATTTCACTAGGAATTGTAATTTTAACTTCAGAACCAGTATAGCCATTAATAGTTGCAGTGCCTTCTTCGGCATCTATTTCGTAAACAAAGCCGTCTTCTGTAGTTTCAGCGGATACTTGTAATATAGAACTATCTTCTATACTAGATATAGAACTTGCAACGGGTACGCATAGAGCTAGAGCCATGCAAAAAGCCATCATCTTTTTTAAATTCATAGTTTAAAACCTCTCCTTTATATAGTTGTATTAATTTGGATAGTTAAAGTATACCACAAAGAAATATAAAAGTCAATAATAAACAATCTCATTTTGTGGAAGATTATTATCCTCTTAAAGGCAACAAATATATACAAACTATACAAATATGTAATATTATTTGCTAATTAACGCAAGTTCTACAAAAGAAATTGTTTTGCCCATGGACGTTCACTGTAAATTTGGAATTTTAATTAATAGCATTAAATTTATAATTATACATTATATTATGTATAGTGTGTATAATACAAGGTGAAATATATCTAAAAAAGAATAATATTTCAGTGCAATATTCACAATAAATTTTTAAATTCAACGAAAACCATTAAAACATCTTGACGTTTTTATGTTTAGGGTGTATAATTTAAGGTAATCCGTAGAGTTCGGAAAATTACCAAAGATTTATTTTTAAGGAGATTTTTACAATGGCTAAAGAGATTAAAAAAGTAGTACTTGCATACTCTGGTGGTTTGGATACTTCTATAATCATTCCATGGTTAAAAGAAAACTACAATAACTGTGAAGTTATCGCTGTATCTGGTAATGTAGGTCAAGGTACAGAATTAGATGGTCTTGAAGAAAAGGCTATAAAGACTGGTGCTTCTAAGCTATACATTGAGGACTTAACTGACGAGTTTATCAATAACTATGTATTCCCAACTGTACAAGCTGGTGCTATTTATGAAAATAGATATATGTTAGGTACTTCCTTTGCTAGACCAATCATTGCAAAGAGAATAGCTGAAATCGCTATTGCTGAGGGTGCAGACGCTATCTGCCATGGTTGTACTGGTAAGGGTAACGACCAAGTTAGATTTGAATTAGCTATTAAGGCTTTCGCTCCTGATATGGAAATTATCGCACAATGGAGAATTTGGGACTTAAAGTCTAGAGATGAAGAAATCGACTATGCAGAGGCACACAACATCCCTCTAAAGATTAATAGAGAAACTAACTACTCTAAGGATAAGAACCTATGGCACTTATCTCACGAGGGCTTAGACCTAGAAGACCCTGCTAATGAACCTCAATACGAAAAAGAAGGCTTCCTAGAAATGGGCGTATCTCCTATACAAGCCCCTGACAAGCCTACTTATGTAACTATCCACTTTGAAAAGGGTGTTCCTACTGCTATCGATGGCAAGGAAATGGGCGGTGTAGATATCGTTAAGACCCTAAACAAACTAGGTGGCGAAAACGGTATCGGCTTAGCTGACTTAGTAGAAAACCGTCTAGTAGGTATGAAGTCTAGAGGTGTATACGA
>CAYXNU010000139.1:0-4849 GCA_964466485.1 uncultured Ruminococcus sp. | reverse complement strand
TCGGCGTTCCATCCCTTAAAAAATAATGCCATTTTAATTTAGTAATATTATCGAACTAGCGTTAATATTATCGAATTGACGTGCTATATTAAAAAGCAGTCACGTTAAAAGCTATATGTCCACTCATTTTACCATATTAAACGTTTAAGAAGTCCCCAAAGTTTGGCTACCTTGCCCTATTGACACCCCTTGAAAGTTATGGTATACTTATATTACATTAAGGTAATATTGGAAACGGGCGTTCCCTTTGGAAAATGGTGCTGAACAACACATGATGTATATTAAAAAAACACGTAGTTCAGTGATATTTTTCAGGAGGGTTATTTTTATGCCAAAAACTAAGTTACAAGATTTATTTTTCACCATACTTATGGTGCTAGTTATGGTCTACGCTATGATATGCTATAACATAGCTCTTAACGTAGGTGGTGTTCAAAACTTTGTGTTCGTATCCGCACTAAGCGAGCTAAAGATTATGGCACCAGTAGCATTTGTGCTAGAGTTTTTCTTTGTAGGAAAGCTTTCACAAAAGTTAGCATTCCGCACCGTAGACGTTAAGACCGCTCACCCATACCACATAACATTAGCTATATCATCCATTACAGTAGCTATTATGTGTCCTCTAATGAGTTTAGTAGCTACCATCCTATTTAAGGATACTATTAATGGTTTTGTATCCGTATGGCTACAGACTACAGCATTAAACTTTCTAATGGCTTTTGTGTGGCAGATATTCTACGCAGGTCCACTAGTTAGGTTAATCTTTAGAAACTGTATGAAGTTAAAAGAAAAACTATCCAATAAAAGTAAAGTAAATGGAACGCTTGCATAGCGTTCTTTTTTTAATTAATAATTAATAATTAATAATGAATAAATAATAATTGTCTATCTTTTTTAAAATCACCGATTAATTGTTATTTATTGTTTATTAACGCCAATTCGATAATATTATTTAGTTTCATTTTTAAGGGCGGAACGCTATCCTCGACATTCCGCTCCAATAAAAATATCGCTGTTTTAACTTTAGTAATATGAAAGTGGACAAAAAGAGAGTTCTTAACGTGACTACTATTTAACATAGCGGAATACCAATGACGGCGTTCCGTACAAGCTTGATACTTAATTTTAAATCGAATCTTTTGCTTTAAGCATCTACTTTTAGAGAAGCATATTAAAAAGTTGTAGTAGGAATATGTACGGAACGCCGTCCTCGGCGTTCCGCTCCAATAAAAATATCGCTATTTTAACTTTAGTAATATGGAAGTGGACAAAAAGAGAGTTCTTAACGTGACTACTATTTAACATAGCGGAACACCAATGACGGCGTTCCGCTTTAAAAATTAAAATGTATTTCTAGACTATAAAGTAATTCATTTAAAATTACCAGTTAATTGGTATTTATTATTTATAAAAAAATTTTTCTTGATTATTACCTAAAATAGTATTATAATTATAGTAATATCAAAACGCTATACATAGGAGTGATTAAGATGGTAGAAGTAGAAAATAGTATACAGTCCGTAGCGGATGCTATTGGGGAAAAGTATCAACCTAAGGGAATAGTACTTATTAGTAAGAAAGTTAACAACCATGGAGACTTAACTTCTTTTAAGGTGGCTGTACTAGTTAGTGATGATATCTCTAGTATATCGGAGCTTGAGTGCAAAATATATCTAGACGTGGATAGTGATATTCCCTATGATATAGTAATCTATAAGCTATCGGAATGGCTATACCTAAAAGAAGACGTATCAACATTTGCTTACAAAATATATTCACAGGGGGTGTGGCTCTATGGGGAGAGGTTATCGTGATGGAGATAGTCGCCGTTACTTCGACTGGCTATTCTACTCAAATTTAGACTATATAACCGCTAAAAACTTATTAGAAGATGTTCGCTGTTACAATAGCGTAGCTTTTCATTGTCAACAATGCATTGAAAAATCTTTAAAAGGATATTTGCTATTTAAAAAACATAAACTCTATGATGGACATAACTTAACATGGCTATGCAAACAGGCTATAATTTATGACCCTCACTTTAACCAGTGGCTTACAAAGTGTACCCTACTAAACAAGTACTACATTGAAACCCGCTACCCAGCAGATATCCAACTGGATATAGATACCCAAACTATAACAGATATTATGGATTACACCACAGAAATATTAACTTTTATTACCGAACAGATTAGGTTCGATTTTAAATCTTATCACAAAAAAAAGCCGAAATAACACTAGTTGGATATGTTCATTTGTACGCCTAACAGAAAATATAAATTTTCCGAACATTTCACACATCTATGACATTTTTTGAAAAAATATGAATTTTCTGTTAAGTATTTTTATTTAAAATATCCATAAAAGTTCACGCTTTTTTTCAATCTTATGAAATGGTTACACAAAATTCCATAGAATGTATTGACAAATGAATATGAGTATGCTATAATACTATGTATCAATTAAGTTGACCCATGTACTAACTTATAGTTAGTATATTAACTTGATTTCAATAATATTATTTTAAAGGAGTATTTGTTATGAAAAAAAGTGTTAGAAATATTGTATCACTAGTTACTAGTACTTGTTTAGTAGCATCTCTTGGTGTTTCAGCAGTTAGTGCTGACGAACTTGTAGAGATTTCTGCTAATAACGATACCGTAGTTGAACAGAACTCAACTAACAATGCTGTTGCTGATACTGCTACTAAGTCTACAGCAACTCAAGCTAGTACAGCTACTAAGTCCGCATCTACTGCTGACAATTCTTCATCTTCTTCTAACAACGTCGTTGCTGATGTTGCTGAAAACGAAGGTGCTGTTGCTGTAACTGCTAAAGCTAGTGCTGTTCAAGAAGCTGATACAAACGATTCAAGTAATGCCGTTCTTCCAACTGACGATGGTGGTACTATTGCCATTGAAGCAGTTGACGACGACGCTGACGATGACGATGCTGTTGAAGTTGAAGATTCCGACCTAGCAGCAGAGGGCGAAAGTGCTTTAGGCGTTGGTACTACTACTGATTCTTCTACAAGTTCCAGTTCTAGTACTTCTACTACAGTTAGCGGTAGCAGTGTAGTTTCTACTGATTCCACTGGTGCTGTTGTTTCTGTTGTTGGTGGCGATGTTGTAGATATCGTTACTGAGGCAGCTGAAGAAACTGTCGCTCCTGTTACTAAGGATGTTGTTCTTACTTTAGATACTTCTAACAGTATGAACGGTAAGCCTAAGGAACTAGTTAAGCAAACTGCTGTTGATTTAGTCAACAAGATTCTATCTAACGATGAGAACGCTAGAATTGCTCTAGTAGGATTTAACAATTCCTCTGAAGTTTTCTCTATCTACGATGATGAAACTGGCGAAACTATTACATACTTTGACGATGCCGATACTTTAATCGCTGCTATTAGTGATATGCTTGACAATGATACTTATGGCGATGATAGTACTGATTTACTAAACGCTCTATATCAAGTTGAGTTCTTACTACAAACTGGCGACGGCGACGAAAAGAGCGTAGTTATCATGACTGACGGCGTAAAGGGTACTAACCTAATGGACGAAGATGGCAACGTTGATTACGATATCCCTAATAGATATGTATTCGGTGACGACAGTGCTAATGAAGATAACGACAAAATTATCCAATTTGCTAACGATAATCTAAAGCCTTTAGCTACAATCTATGCTGTAGGTTACTTCCAAAACTTAGCTAAGGAAGATGCTGACATCGCTAGAGATTTCTTAACAGAACTTGCTAGTGAGGACGAAACTGGTACTAAGTACTATGAAGCTAGTGATAAGAACATCGATGAGATTACAGACCTTATCACTCAAGATATAGTACACAAGGCTATCAAGGACGCTCCTGCTGGTGGCGATAGTTCTTCCTCATCTTCTAGCTCAAGTGAGGATAGTTCCGATTCTCCAAAGACTTCCGATGCTGGTGTAGCACCTGTAATGGTAGTTTCTGCATTAGCTGGTGCTATGTTACTATTCACTAAGAAGAAAAACAAGTAATTTTAAGCTATTTTGCATTTAGAATATTGTTCCTTTCAGCGGATACCATTTCATGGTGTCCGCTCCTTTAATGAATTTGCGTTTTTTTAAATAATCATCTTTACAGAATAATTTAAATATAGTATAATATTATAGATATCATTTTTTTAGTGGGAGGGATTTTATATGCAAGTATCTTTAATTACCATATTAAAGTTCTTTTTAATGACTATGGGTGTACTAGCGATAATATACATCGCACTAATATTAACACCTAAGGTGGGCAAGTCCATAGACGACTTTGCAAAAAACTACAGAAAAAAACATCCTAAGCCACAAGAAGATGAAAGACTATACCTCGTTAAGAGTCCATTCGATGGGGGTCACCAACTAGATATGGACAAACTTTACGAACAAGAAAAGGCTCGTAGAGATGCTTTACAAAAAAGCGAGGAGGATACAAACTCTAAAAATACTTTAAATGATAATGGAGATGTTAATAAAAATGGCTAAAGATAACAAAAAGATGGTCGATGCTATCACTTCCATGGACGAAGACTTTGCTAAGTGGTACACCGACATAGTTAAAAAGGCTGAACTTATTGAGTATACTAGTGTTAAAGGTTGTATGGTCATTAGACCTTACGGCTATGCTATTTGGGAAAACATTCAAAAAATTTTAGATGGTATGTTTAAAGAAACAGGTCACGAAAATGTGTGTATGCCTATGTTTATCCCAGAAAGTTTACTACAAAAGGAAAAAGACCACGTTGAGGGCTTTGCCCCAGAGGTAGCATGGGTTACTCATGGCGGTACAGAAAAGCTTGAGGAAAGACTTTGCGTTAGACCTA
>CAYXNU010000138.1:0-4872 GCA_964466485.1 uncultured Ruminococcus sp. | reverse complement strand
AAGAGTTAAACAAGTTAATGGAACTTCGTAACTCTCACCCTGCTTTTAGTTTAGATGGCTCTATAGAGGTTTGTTGTGAAGATGATACTATCACTATTAAGAGGGCTTATAAAGAGGATAGCATTACACTAAATGCTAATTTGACTACTTACGACTTTACTATAAAATAATAATTACTACTAGCATGAGGAACGTTCTTTGAACGTTCCCCTATGTGTACATAGAGTGTACTTGAAAGGATTGATTTTATGGCTATTAAATTTATAGATAACAGTTTCTATCTAGAAACTAAAAATACCATGTACCAAATGAAAGTGGATGAGTACGGCATACTAAAACACATTTGGTATGGCGAAAATACTAACTCCGATATGGAATATCTTTTGGACTACCCAGATGTAGGATTTTCAGGAAATATATACGAGGCCGAAAACCACAGAAACTACTCCACCGATACTATGCCCCTAGAGTATTCTTGTAGCGGTACTGGAGATTTTCGTATATCAGCTGTAGCAGTGCAACACCCTAACGGTAGCAATGCCCTAGACCTCCGCTTTAAAGATTACGCTATCACTAAGGGAAAGTATTCTATAAAGGGTATGCCATCTGTGTACGATGACGGCAACCAATCCGAAACTTTAGAGATTACTCTAAAAGATACCGCAAGTGATGTGCTAGTAGTCTTAAAGTATGCGGTACTAAGCGATTTAGATATCATTACTAGAAGTGTAGTAGTAGTTAACAATTGCACTGAAGATATCAAGTTGACAAAAGCTTACAGTATGTGCTTAGATATACCTCATGGCAACTGGGACTGGATTCACTTTGTGGGCAGACACACCATGGAACGCCAAATTGAGAGAACTCCTCTACTACATGGTATTCAAGAGAGTTCTAGCAAGAGAGGCACTTCTAGTCACCAACAGAACCCCTCTACCATCCTTTGCGATAAGGACTGCACCGAAACTAGTGGCTCATGTGTGGGTGCTATGCTAGTATATAGCGGTAGTTTCCAAACTAAGGTAGAGTACGACCAACTTGACCAAACCCGTATAGTTATGGGTATCAGTGACGATAACTTTTCATGGAACTTAAAGGCAGGGGAGGAGTTCTACACCCCAGAGGTAGTGCTATCCTTTAGTAGTAGCGGTTTAGAAACTCTAACGCACAACTTCCACAATGTGGTTAGAAACAACATCTGCAGAGGACAACACAAACTAGCAGAGCGTCCTATATTGATAAACAACTGGGAGGCTACCTATTTCGACTTTAACGAGGAACAACTATACAACATCGCTAAAAAGTCCGCTGAGTTGGGTGTGGATATGTTCGTTATGGATGACGGTTGGTTCGGTAAGAGAGATTCCGACAATTCGGGCTTAGGTGACTGGTTTGTAAATGAAGATAAACTTAAAGGCGGTCTAAAGCCTTTAGTGGATAAGATTACCGCTTTGGGTATGAAGTTTGGTATTTGGTTTGAACCTGAAATGGTTTCCGAGGACAGCGACCTATATAGAAAACATCCTGAGTGGGCTATACAGATACCTAACAGAAAACCTAACCGCAGTAGATATCAACTAGTTTTAGATATGACAAGAATTGACGTTAGGGACTATCTTTTTTCTGTAATGTATGATATACTTAATAGTGCAGATATCTCTTACGTTAAGTGGGATATGAATAGAAGTATTTGTGACTGGTACTCTAACAACTTAGATAGCACCTCTCAAGGGGAGATGGCTCATAGGTATGTGCTAGGTCTATACGACCTACTAGACCGTTTAACTAAGGCTTTTCCAAACGTGCTAATTGAGGGTTGCAGTGGCGGTGGTGGTCGTTTTGATGCGGGTATACTATCCTACTGCCCACAGATTTGGTGCAGTGACAACACCGACGCTTATTGCAGAACTAAGATACAGTATGGCACATCTTTCTTCTATCCTATATCTACAGTGGGTTCACACGTTTCTTGTGTACCAAACCACCAAATGGGTAGAGTTACTCCTATGGGTGCTAGAAGTGTCACAGCTATGGCTGGAAGTTTTGGGTATGAGCTAGACCTAAACAAAGTATCCGATGAGGAAAAAGAAGAAGTTAAGCTAGATATTCAACGCTTTAAAAAGTATGGTACAATCATTCACAATGGTGACTACTACCGCCTAAGCAACGCTATGAAAGATAACTACTCTGTTTGGGAGTTCGTTTCTAAGGATAAGTCTAGTGCTTTAGTGCAAGGCATGATATATCAAGCTAGGAGCAACGCTTTAAGGTATAACATCAAGTTGCGTGGTTTGGATGAGAATAAGAAGTACCTACTAAACGGAACGGATAAAGTCTACACGGGTAAGGCTTTAATGTGTGGAGGTATTTTGCTACCTAGAGAATGGGGAGATTACTTCCCAGTAGAATTTTACTTTACGGAGGTATAACTATGCAACCTTTACAATGTATCAAAGATATAAAGATAGGAAAGTATGATACTAATTTTAAAAATGTGTATGGAACAAACGAAAGCGTTATAGAGAAACAAAAAGAGCGTTACATCGAAACTATTGAGGAGTTTGTTAAACTATATCCACAAAGGGACGATATTGAAGTGTATTCTGCTTCTGGACGTAGTGAAGTAGGTGGCAATCACACAGACCATCAACATGGCTGTGTAATCGCAAGTGCTGTAGATTTAGACGTTATAGCTATAGTATCTTTCCACGATGAGGGAACTATCCGTTTAAAGTCTAAGGGTTATCCATTAGACGTTGTAAACCTTGACGACCTAAGCGTACAAGCTAACGAAGTAGGAAACTCCACTTCTTTGATAAGAGGTATAGTTTCTAAGTTCAACGATTTAGGGGTGAAAGTAGGCGGTTTCGATGCCTATACTACTTCTAACGTTTTAAGTGGTAGTGGTTTATCATCGTCAGCAGCCTTTGAAGTGCTAGTTGGTACTATTGTGGATACTCATTACAATGGTGGCAAGTTGGGTGCTGTAGAGATTGCTAAGATTGGACAGTATGCAGAAAATCAGTACTTTGGTAAGAAAAGCGGTCTAATGGACCAAATGGTAAGTTCTGTGGGTGGTTTCGTGTTTATAGACTTTGAAAGCACTACCGACCCAAAGATTGAAAAAGTATCCTGTGACCTTGAAAGTTTTGGTCTACAGCTATGCATTACGGATACTAAGGGTAGTCACGCAAACCTAACTGACGACTATGTTGCTATACCTAAAGAGATGCAATCTGTAGCTAAGTACTTTGGAAAAGAGTACCTTAGAGAAGTGGACAAGGACGAATTTTATAGGAGTATCCCTAAGTTGCGTGGTGTATGCTCCGACCGTGCTATATTACGTTCTGCACACTTTTTCAACGATAACGAAATAGCACAACTCGAAAGAGATGCACTATCCAACAAGGATATTGAAAAGTTCCTACAGCTAGTAAGAAAGTCTGGAAACTCCTCTGCAAGGTTACTACAAAACTTATACTCTTGTGGTAACCCAACAGAACAAGGCATATCTTTAGGGTTATTCGTTAGTGAGAGCGTACTACAGGATAAGGGTGCTACTCGTGTACACGGTGGTGGTTTTGCGGGTACTATACAAGCCTTTGTACCTAAAGACTTAGTAGATACTTATGTATCCGCTATGGATGAGCTTTTCGGTGAGGGCAGTTGCTACTGTCTAAACATTAGACAGGTTGGCGGTTTAAGAGTATTGTAATACAAGTTCGATAGATTAAAAATATTATCTTATGTAGGGAACGGTGATTCGCCGTTCCGTGGTTAAAACAAGCGTTGTTCCCCTCTATAAAATAAACGCACACGGAACGTCCCACGGGAGTTCCCTACAAAAAAATTTTTGAGGAGGTATTTTTTATGCGTATATTAGTATTAGGTGGGGCTGGATATATCGGCTCACATACTGCATTAGAATTAATTAAAAACGGTGCTGAAGTTATAGTAGCAGATAACCTATTAACTGGATTTCTCCCAGCAGTGCCAAAGGGTGCTAAGTTTTACAAGGGCGATATTAGAGATATCGACTTTTTAAACAATCTATTTGAAACTGAACAGATAGACGCTGTTATACACTTCTCTGCTAGTTCACTAGTAGGCGAAAGCGTAACTAATCCATTAAAGTACTACGATAACAACCTATGTGGTACTAAGACTCTACTACAAGCTATGGTAGCACACAACATCAACAAGATAGTGTTCTCATCTACTGCGGCAGTATATGGCGAACCTGAAAATATTCCTATACTAGAAACCGACAGAACAGAACCTACTAACCCTTATGGCGAAACTAAGCTATCTATGGAAAAGATGTTTAAGTGGGTATCTAAAGCACACGGCTTAAACTATGTATCACTAAGATACTTTAACGCTTGTGGTGCAGACGAAAGCGGTAACATCGGAGAGGCTCACAACCCTGAAAGCCACTTGATACCTCTAATATTACAAGTTCCTAACGGTCAAAGAGAGGCTATATCTATCTACGGTACAGACTACGACACCCCAGACGGTACTTGTATCCGTGACTATATCCACGTTACAGACTTAGCACAAGCACATATCTTAGCTGTAAAGTATCTTTTAAACGGTGGCGAAAGCAACATATTCAACCTAGGTAATGGCATAGGCTACTCCGTTAGAGAAGTTATCGAAACCGCTAGAAAAGTTACTGGACACCCTATACCAGCTTTGGAAACCCCTCGCCGTGCCGGTGACCCTGCTAGGTTAGTAGCATCTAGTGAAAAGGCTAAGACCGTTCTAGGTTGGAATCCTGTACACGCTTCCCTAGAGGAAATTATATCTAGTGCGTGGAACTGGCACAAGAACCATCCTAACGGCTACAACGACTAAAAGGTGGTGCTA
>CAYXNU010000137.1:0-4874 GCA_964466485.1 uncultured Ruminococcus sp. | reverse complement strand
CTATAAGCCTCGAATAGGTTTACAACCTTGCCGTTAGCAGGGTCTATAGCATAAGCAACACCATTTTCAACTCTATCGATAGCCACCCAGTGACCGCCATTCTTAACAGAAACAGCTAAGTAATAACCATTGTCTAAGTAGTTTTTAATTTCGCTAATCTTACCAGAGGCACTGCTTGAACTAAATGAGCCATATCCCTCAAACTGGAAAGATGATGCTAACTTAGTAGCGGCACTCCACGAGATATCTCCCGCACTACTTAAACCACCGTTGTTACTAAGAAATGTACAAAATGTACCAGGGTTAAAGCTACTGTCTGTAACAGAACCCGAATGAACCATTAGCATAGCTACAGCTGTTACAGCACAACCGCTATTAGACATAGTGTAGCTACTGCTACCTAATCTCATGCTACCCCAACGGCTGTCGCCTTGCTTCCAAGATTTATAAGTTTCATCTGCACTAGCAGAAATAGTAGTCATAGGTAGCTCAATTGTTGTAATACCTGTACCACCTACACCTATTAGACATATCATAGCACATGATACTACTCTTTTGAGTAAACTTCCCATTATAATCCAATTCCTTTCTTTATATGTTCTAAAAACATATAGTTTATTAATAAAAATTATTTTGCATTTGCGATAGAGTAATCTCTCCTAAAATCTATCACGATAAATATTATAACACAATAATCGGGGGTGTTTGTGAATGTTTTGTAATATTTACAGATATACGACTCCAAATACACCAAAACATATTGCAATATTTTTGTGCAACATAGCTAAAAATGTAACATTTTTGCGGAAATTTTAACCTTGCTTTTCCGCTTTGTGGATATTTATTTAAATTTGGGTATCACATTAGTTACATAAAAGTTACAAGCTTAAAAATATCATTTACCGATTTGTAACCATTGTATATTTTTTTAACTATACTATAGTGTTAAAACTAAGATATATTATCAACATTGCCTAAAATTAAGTGGTTTTTAAAAAAAGGTATTAAAACACTGTAGCTATAAAAAACAAGTTATATTTTGGGGTATAATTAAAAATATTAAAAAAATTTCAAAAACCCCTTGATTTTTGCTCAAACGTATGATATAATAATCGTTGTTGACGTTCTACCTATATTTGATAGAACTATAGTAAAAGGATTTCTAATACCGTTGCACCCCTGTTTGGTGTGTACGGTTCATAAACCTGCATACTTTAAGGAGGTGTTTTTCAATGGCAAAGTGCGATATCTGTGGAAAGGGCGTTACTTTTGGTATCAACGTTTCTCACTCTCATAAGCGTACAAATAGGGCTTGGAAGCCAAACGTTAAGCGTGTTAAGGCTGTAGTTAAGGGTACTCCTTGTCACGTTAACGCTTGTTCTAGATGTTTAAGATCTGGTAAGGTACAAAGAGCAGTATAATTGTGGTATAAGAAAACGCAGAACGTATGATACAGCTTTCATACGTTCTTTTATTTTGCTTTAATTAACGTGAGTTCGATAATACAATTTTGCTCCGCAATGTGGATAATGCTATATTTATTAGGGAACGGCAAAATATTTTTAAAAAGGTATTGATATTTTCCTTAAAATAACTTATAATAGTACTGGACGTTTTATCGTCTAGAATATCTATTTTGAAAGCGTGATAAATATGTTTAAGTATATTACACTCGATGATGTTCCTTTAGACAGTGAGTTTTACTCTTACATTCAAGATTTGGTAGACGCACAACCTGTAGTGCAAATGAAAGAATATATCCAGCATGGTACTACTACCACTTTCGACCACTGCTTAAATGTATCTTACTGTAACTATTTGGTGTGCAAAAAGTTTAACCTAAATGCAAAGTCGGGAGCAAGAGCCGGTATGCTACACGACTTATTCTTATACGATTGGCACTACTACCCTATAAAGAAGTTTGACAGACTCCGCCATGGTGCTACACACCCTATTCGTGCCTGTGAAAATGCTTGTAAATACTTTGAACTCACCGCCTGTGAACAAGACATAATTAAAAACCATATGTTCCCCATGACTATGAAACTTCCTAAGTACAAGGAAACTGTAGTAATTATTCTCGTGGACAAGTACTGTGGTCTATTGGAAACTGTTGTACCTAGATTGTTAGCTATCAAGAATGCTGTTTCACATAAGAAAAGCAAAGCTGTATTAAACAATCAAGAAAGCAACCTATACATGGAAATTAAAAACAACGATTAAGAACGTTCTTTTGAGCGTTCTATTTTAAATTTACTTATCAAATTTAGGGAGTGTATTTTTTATTTTGAAAAAGTCCAAAAGCAAGAAAATATTAATAGTATGCATGATAGTATGCATAGTAGCTATCGCTATGGTGCTACTGTTCGGGGTGCTAATATACAAAGGCAAGTTAGTCATAAACGACCCCGAAAAGCTAGGCTACACCATAAAGGGTGTAGACGTTTCCGAGTATCAAGGCGAAATCGATTGGCAAACGCTATCTAATGAGGGTATACAGTTTGCATTTATCAAGGCTACTGAGGGCAGTTCCTATGTGGATACTTACTTTAAAGATAACTTTCAAAATGCACAAGATACCAACCTAAAGATTGGTGTATACCACTTTTTCAGCTTTGAAAGTTCTGGTAAAACACAAGCCGAAAACTTTATACAGAACGTCCCCATAGCTGAAAATACCCTACCTAGTGTAGTAGACGTTGAACTCTATGGAGAGTTCAAGGACAACCCCCTAGACAAAGATACTGTAGTCACTGAACTATCTACCATGCTAACCGCCCTAGAAGATTACTACGGTGTTAAACCCATGATATACACCACTCACAAGGCTTACAAGCTTTACATCAAAGATAACTTCTCCGACTACTCTATTTGGTTTCGTGATGTGTACTTCTACCATAGCATTAAAACCATCCCTAATGTGGACTTTTGGCAGTACTCAAACAGTGCCATACTCAACGGCTACTACGGTGACGAACAACACATAGATATGAACGTCTTTTGCGGTTCTCAAGAAGATTTTAACCAGTACTAATACTAATATTTCAAGTTTAGCGTATCTATTTCAAGATACGCTATTTTTTTTATTTATTTGTATTTGTAAACGCACTTTTGGGACGTTTATAGTACAATTATGGGATGTTTTAAAAAAAGGTATTGACTTTTAGGATAATCTGTTATACAATATTTTTCAAGGACGTTGTCCTATTATTGGATATATTAAAAGAGAGGAGGGTTTTGTGATGTTTAAGAGAATTTTAATCATCGCTATGGCAGTAATAGTTACTGTTGTTTCTACTGGTTGTGGGGAAAGTAGTAGTTCTAGTAGTAGCTCTAATAGTGCCTATTGTCAATTTGACGGTTGTACTCGTAAAGCAGTAGGACCTACATACGAATTTTGTTCATATCACAAAGATGCTTTAAATGCTATTTGGGATAATGAATAAATAAAATAGGATATATTATCCTATTATTGGATATATAAAAAGAAAGGAGGACTTAACGATGTTTGACAATATCGATGAGAAGTTAAAGATTTTCAGTTGGATAAATCTTATATGCTGGGGCTTGTTGGCGTTTTTCATTATAGTTACTTCGCCTAGCCAAACATCTACATGGTTGTACGGAGAGGACACTATAGGATTTGCTAAGTTTATAGCAGTAGCAATATGCCTAGTTAATGGTTATGTAAGTTCAGCTATACTTAATGGCTTTGCTAAGATAATTGAGTACACATATACTAGTGCTAATAATTCTATAAGATGCATGGAAAAACTTGAACGTATAGAAAAAATACTAGACGACAAAAGATAGTATAGTTTCTATGAACTAAAATATCATGTAGGGAACGGCGATTCGCCGTTCCGTTTTTTATTTATAAGGCTCTTTTATATCGGTTAGCCCTAAAATATAGTCTGTGCTAGTGTTATATAGCTTTGACAACCTTATAATCACATTGACTGGCACTTCTCTAAGTCCTCTCTCGTACTTTGAATATAGCGATTGGTCGCACATTAGATAGTTGGATAGTTCCTTTTGAGTCTTATCGCTATCTTCACGCAAATCCCTAATTCTCTTAAACATAGTTAATCACCTCAAGAAAAATTATAGAATATTTTTTCCAAAGGTATTGACTTTTAGGACTCTTTGTCCTATAATATTTTTAGGACATATTGTCCTATTATTGGATATACTAAAAGAAAGGAGGATTTTGTGATGAAAGTTTGTTCACATTGTCATCAAGCATACAAAGATGAATTGGTTCAATGCCCATTTTGTAATCCTGGAACTAGTAGCGAAACTACTGCACCTATTGATTACAATCCAGATGATTTCCCTAAAACTTTAATGTGTGTACTAAGCTTTTTATTTCCTATAGTAGGTGTTATTTACTATACCATCAATTATAGAAAAGAAATTATATCATGCAACACTTACTTAAAGTTAGCTCTTATTCCAAGTGCAGTATGTGTAGGCGTATACCTAATAGCATGTTTATACATATTTGTGTTAAATTTATAAAGAAAGGGAAATATGTACTATGAATAACTTCAAAGACGTTCCTGAAACTGGTATGTGTGTCATAAGTTTTTTGTTTCCTATAATAGGTATTATATACTACATTGCGAAACATACTTCTGAACCTACTTCTTGTGGTACATACTTGAAATGGACTCTCATTTCAATATTGGTATCTGTTGTAAGTGGAATATTCTCAGGGATATTAATGTAATTATCTTAAAAAAATTAGCGGAACTCCAACCTTTGGAGTTCCGTTAAACATTTATTAAACTATAAACTTTAAACTATAGATATAGACTAGTTTTTAGACTTGATGTACTCATCGATAGCCTTAGCGGAAGCCTTACCAGCAC